>JAZSBS010000176.1:0-3913 GCA_045602525.1 Acutalibacteraceae bacterium | reverse complement strand
TTTATTAAAAGTAAATTTATTATTTATTAACACATATTTATTATATATTTTGCACTTTGTTTTGTCCTATTGAATTATTTTTATAAAAGTTGTATTTTGTTATATGTATAAATAGGGTATTATTGCCCGTATTGTATTTCATACAATACCCCTCCTGTACTGTACAGGAGAAAAATTTCTGGCTTTTGCCAAAAGGAGAATGGATTATGTCCAAAAAACTACATAGCAAATTGTTATCTGTTGTTTTAGTGATTGCAATTTGCTGCGCCACATTGTGCGGTAGCTTAATAGCTGCTAACGCTGCTATAGAAGGTTATAGCGGTAGCTACACCATTAATGTTGGTGATGAAAAACATGCGGTTCCTTATGCTTCGACTGTTGTTAAAGCAACTGTTGAATTCAATCTTGCTGCTGGTTTTGGTGGCGGTGAATTTACAATTGTTGCCGAAGACGGCGAGTACACAATTGGTGAGACCGTGACTGCTGTCGCAGGTACAAGAAAAGACGGTAGTGATTTTAACACCAGTGATGTAGAAGTGACTACATTTGCTAACGGTAAAGACAGAGATGTAGTATTCTTTATTAACGATGGTACCACTTTATGTACCTATATAAAATTTGAGTACACAATTAATATGGTAGAATATGTTAAATATGGTGGAAATACTAGATATCCCGTTAGTATTTTAGTTGATGGTAATAATTTCGGTACTGCTAACGAAGTAGATACTACATTTACTGCATCACAAGATAGCGATACATTTTTCCATGCTCACTCTGCATGGAGTGCATCTGCTGACGTAGAAAATGCCAAGGATGGCTATCACTATGTAGGTACTGCTATATGTCCTTCTTGTGAATCTGTAAATAGTTCTGATGAATATAGAAAATATGTTCAGGTTTACCCCGACTATACAGAGTTCGATGGTGCCACAGGGTTAACAAGTGCTTCTGCTACAGGATGGTTAGGCATCAGTGGTGTAACTGTTGATTATGCTGACGATGGCACTCTTAGTATTAATACACACGTTTATTCATTACACCGTCCTGATTCTGTTATATTGATTATTTGTGATGAAAATGGTAAAGAAATTTATCGTACAGGCACAGTAGCAAACGGTACTTCTCATCTTAAGGATAGGCTTTTACATGCAGATACAAAGATGTTTACAATATCGAATATTTCTGCTCGCGATATTAGTAAAAAACTTCTTATTACTGCAATTGAAAATAGCACACCATCAATTGAGTATTCTCGTACTGTTGAATTCTCTCTTGCTGACTACTGTCTTAAAGTTGTAAACGATGAGGCTATTTGGACAGACGATGTAACTGCCGAGCGAATCGAGGGCGACAAAGACGTTGCAGCAGCGCTTTACTACTACGGTGCTTCAATCGAAGAAAGTGTATTCGATAAAGGCGAGTCAGGTTCCGGTTCGGTTGCTACAACCGTAACCCCTGTAGAAAAAACAACCGCGGTATTAGACGTAAACAAGTGTGTTTATGACGGTATATATCAACCCGATCCAAATTCCGACGGTTATAATCCTGCGGTAATTACTTGGGATAACTTCCTCACATCGCTTGATGCAACCGAAAATGCAAACGCAACAGGTGAAGAGGCAACTCCCTATATCGTAACTACCGCTGAACAAGTGATGTATCTTACGGGTATTGCAACTGCAAACGATACACAGGGTAAATATTTTAAAGTTTCTGACAAAATCGGCGCATTTAACTTTATGAACAATGCAAGCTTTACACCTGCAACCACTGCGGCTGATGTAAAAGCATGGACCGAAAGTTCTGCTAACGTTTGGCAATATAAACATAGTGTTCAATCGGGCGCATTTGCAGGTACATTTGACGGTAACGGAGCTGTGTTCTACAACCTTTCAAAACAAGGTAACTATGCAGGCTTGTTCCCGCTAATCAATATGAACACTACTATAAAAAATGTAACCGTTGCTGCATCTGTTTTCAATACAAACGGTGCTCATGCTAAAGGTAGCGGCGGTATATTTGGTGGCGTTAACGGTGATTGGATTGGTTCTACGCTTACAATCGAGAACTGTAATGTTGTTAATTGCTATATTACATCTCAAGCCGGAACTTATGGTGCGGGTGCTATTGGCGGTTACTCACATGCGCTTGTTGTTACTATCGATGGTTGTTTTGTTGCCGATAATATTATAACAACTTCTGTTAACGCGCCTATAGGTGGTGTAATTGCTACAAGTTACAATGCAGCCAGTGTTTTAAAGAATACAGTTGTTCTTGGCAAAACACCCTATAATACTTGGCCTGCAAACCATACAAATTCAGAAGGATGCAATTTTGAAAATCCGGCACATCAAGCCTATGAAAATGTCTACACTGATCAAGCAAAAAATACTTGCTATAAAGATAAAGAAAACACTATTTTAAGGGAATTTTCAGATGCTGAAATTAAGGTTATTTCACCATCTGATGCAAAGGGTGCAAACGCTGTAAGCAATTTGAAACTTGATAGCAGTCTCTATGTTGCAACAAGCGGTTTCCCTGTGCTTAAATCAAACTACACATGGACACCTATTTATGATAATGAAGAAACCCACACCTACAAGGCTGCGGTGTCATTAGACGGTGTTGTTACAAACTACACTGCTAATACCGAAGCACACACATTAGTTGACAATACAGAAACAGGTATGTCTGTTTGTGAATGCGGTTACTCGGAAAAAACACCTGTAAAAATAACCCCTGTAACAAAAACGGTTTACACTTGGCAAGGCGATGTAGCAACAGGATTTGCTGATAACAGCACAGGTGAAGCAAATGACCCAATTATTATTAATACTCCGGAAGAATTAGCATATCTTGTAGGTGGTGCTGGCGGTACAACAAGAGGTAAATACTATGAAATGGCAGAGAGTAATATGGTATTTAACCTTAATGGTATGAACGGCGTAACTATTGATACACCTAAGTCTGAACTTGAAACAAAGACTGTCAATAAAGACTGGGCAACGTGGGGCACAACAGTTAATAGTTCTAATGAAACGTTTAGCGGAATTTTTGATGGTAAAGGTCTTGTTGTATATAATATGTATGCAAGTGACATCTCAGCCGGTCTGTTCCCAATCGTTGCAGGTACTGATTCTTCAAATAATGATACTTTGGCTGATGTTACTGTAAAGAATGTAACTGTAAAAAGTTCATATGTTAAGTTAAATTCCTATGACGGTCATTCCGGTGCGGTAATTATTGGTCGTCATCACAACGAGCCTCGTACAGGCACAACGGTTGAAAACTGTTTAGTTCAAAACTGTTTAGTTGATGGTACAGCCGATACCGATGCATGTGGATTATTCATAGGCTCATTAGACCACGATATCGGTCAGGTTGTTAATTGTATTGCTATCGATAGTGAAGCGAGACACAACAGTGGTGCGCCCATAGTTGGTGGCTTTATCGGTCGTGTTAATACTGGTAGTGGTGCGATACATAAAGTTAAAAACTGTATCTCTATTGGCTCTTCACCTGTTTCCACAGGTACTGAACTTGTTGTTTATGATAACGTATACACCGATCAACCCGTTTCTGCTACAGGTGTTACGACCAAGTTGACATCTGAACTTATAGGTGCCGGCGTAGTTGCAAACCTTGGTCTTGATGACAGTGTTTGGTTTGATACAACCTCTTATCCGGAACTTAAAATATTCCACAGTATTCAAAATCTTCCGGTTGATGCATCTACCCACCAAGGTCAGTGTGCGATAACAATTGGCACTGCGCAGTGTAGCGTTTGTACACCTGCTGAGGCACACACATTAGTTGACAATACAGAAACAGGTATGTCTGTTTGTGAATGCGGTTACTCGGAAAAAACACCTGTAAAAATAACCCCTGTAACAAAAACGGTTTACACTTG
>JAZSBS010000175.1:0-12540 GCA_045602525.1 Acutalibacteraceae bacterium | reverse complement strand
GGATGAAATCAACGTACGCGACTTTATCCAGCAAAACTATACCGAATACACGGGTGACGATTCTTTCTTGGCGGGCGCTACCGAGCGGACAAACACGCTTATGAAAAAGGTTCAGGCGCTTTTTGCGCTTGAGCGTCAGTTTGGCGGTGTTCTTGATATAGATACCGCTACGGTATCTTCGCTTACAACCTTTTCTCCGGGTTATATCGACAAGGAAAACGAAATTATAGTTGGCATGCAGACCAACCGCCCCTTAAAGCGTGGTGTAAGCCCCTTTGGCGGCATACGTATGGCGCGACAGGCGTGCGAGGCATACGGCTATAAGTTATCGGAAACTATCGAAGACGAATTTAAGTTCAGAACAACTCATAACGAAGGTGTGTTCCGCGCATATACCGACGAGATGCGTCTTGCCCGTCGTTGTCACGTAATTACGGGTCTGCCTGATGCTTATGGTCGCGGTCGTATTATCGGCGACTACCGTCGAGTAGCACTTTACGGTGTTGACAGACTCATTGAGGAAAAGAAAAAAGATAAGGCGGCAATGGCCGAAAAGCCTTTTGTTGCTGAAAATATTAAAATTAGCGGCGAATTATTTAAGCAGATAAATTTCCTTGGCAAGCTTAAGGATATGGCGCTTATGTATGGGTTTGACATAAGCGGTCCTGCGCGTGATGCTCGTGAAGCTGTGCAGTGGACATACTTTGCATACCTTGCCGCTATTAAAGAGCAAAACGGCGCCGCTATGTCACTTGGACGTGTAGCCACCTTCTTCGACATTTATATGGAGCGCGACATCAAAAACGGTACGCTTACCGAAGAAGGCGCACAGGAATTGTTTGACGATTTTGTAATAAAGCTTCGCATTGCGCGTCATCTACGCACACCCGAATACAACGAACTTTTCGGCGGTGACCCGATGTGGATTACTGAAGCCGTTGGCGGTATGGGCGAAGACGGAAGAACACTTGTAAGCAAGAGCAGTTTTCGAATTCTTAACACCCTTTATACTTTAGGTTCTTCCCCAGAACCTAATCTTACAGTTTTGTGGTCTGCACAGCTGCCCGAAGGCTTTAAAAAATTCTGCGCAAAGGTTTCAAAGGACACCGACTCTATCCAGTATGAAAATGACGATATTATGCGTCCTATCTACGGTGATGATTATGCTATCGCTTGCTGTGTATCGGCAATGAAGCTCGGTAAACAAATGCAGTTTTTTGGCGCCCGTTGTAACCTTGCAAAACTTTTAAACATCGCACTTAACGGTGGTTATGACGCTATGAGCGGTATACACATCGGTCCGCAAATGGAACCCATTTCAGGCGACAAGCTTGACTTTGACACCGTTATGGAGCGTTATGATATTTACATTCAGTGGCTTTCACAGTTGTATGTAAAAACCATGAATGTTATCCACTATATGCACGACGAGTATTGCTATGAAAAGGTACAGATGGCGCTTCACGATACCGAGGTAGAACGTCTTATGGCTTTTGGCATTGCAGGTCTTTCGGTTGTTGCCGACTCACTCAGCGCTATTAAGTTTGGTTGTGTTAAACCAATCAGAAACGACGAAGGCTTTATTGTTGATTACGAAACCACGGGCGAATTCCCCAAATTTGGTAATGATGATGACCGCGTTGATTCACTCGCTCAGGATATGACCCATCGCTTTATTGAAGCGCTTCGCAAGACCGAAACCTATCGCAACGCTGTGCACACCCTTTCGGTTCTTACCATTACGTCTAACGTTATGTACGGTAAAAACACAGGCGCTACACCTGACGGAAGAAAATCGGGCGAGCCGTTCGCACCGGGTGCAAACCCAATGCACAACCGCGAAGAAAACGGCGCGTTGGCATCACTTAACTCGGTTGCAAAAATTAGTTATGACGACTGCCGCGACGGCGTGTCAAACACATTCTCTATCACACCCGAGGCACTTGGCAAAACCGACGACGAACGCGTTAACAATCTGGTAGGCATTCTTGACGGATATTTTGCAAAAAAAGCGCACCACATAAACGTTAACGTTCTCAATCGTGAAACACTGATGGATGCGTACGAAAATCCAGACAAGTACCCAAATCTTACCATTCGTGTATCAGGATATGCAGTTAACTTTAACAAGCTGTCTCGCGAGCATCAGCGCGAGGTTATAAGCCGTACCTTCCATACTGTATTATGATAAAAGGCAATATACACTCTTTTCAAAGTCTTGGTACGGTAGATGGTCCGGGTATCAGATATGTGGTATTTTTGCAAGGTTGTAACCTACGCTGTGGTTGCTGTCACAACCCTGACACCTGGGAGATGTCGGGCGGCATACAGTACACACCCCGGGAAATTGTTGACAAAGTTGTTCGCTACAAAGAATATTTCGGTGAAGCAGGCGGAATCACCCTTTCGGGCGGTGAACCACTGTTACAAGCTGATTTTGCATATGAGGTTTTTCGCCTGTGTCATAACGAGGGTATTAACACCTGTCTTGACACGTCGGGTAGCATTTTAAACGATAAAGTTAAAAAGTTGCTCGAGCGTACCGACCGTGTATTGCTTGATATTAAGTATACCAATGATACGCAATATCACGAATATGTAGGCTGCGGTATGGATAAACCACTCGAATTTCTGGCGTATCTTGAGCACCAAAAAATCTCCGTCACTCTGCGACAGGTAATTATACCAACACTTACAGATAACGAGGAAAATGTTAAGGCGTTAAAAATAATTGCAGAAAATCATTCTTGTGTAGACAAAATTGAACTTTTGCCCTTTAGAAAAATCTGCCAGACAAAGTATGACAATATGGGACTTGAGTTTCGTTTTGGACATTTGCCCGAGCCAACACAAGAGCAGATGTGCGAAATGAATAAATTTTTATAAAATCGTAAAAAGAGCCAAACTTTTGGCTCTTTTTTCTTGAAAAATATTGTAAAATGTGATAAATTATGTTCCAAGGAGCGTGAGCGATATGTCAAAATATTTTAAATGTACCACAAATAAAAATCCGCTTGAATATACCTGCGGCGAAAAGATTGTTTTTACCGTATCTACACGTGAAAACCGTCGGGATATAGGTTGCCGCTTTGTAAAATGGACGCTTGCAACCGATGACGGAAAAACAGATAGCGGTTTTGGCGCTTGCTGGGGCGGACATCCGCTTGTTATAGAGACAACCCTTGATAAACCCGGTTTTGCCCGAATAACCTGTACCGCTTATAACGATAATTATGCGCCCGCGCCCGACTTTCAGGTGCTTGACGCGTCCGCAGGTGCCGATGTCGACAAGCTTTCCTACCTTGATACCGTGCCCAATGATTTTGACAAATATTGGTCAGATCTTAAAGCTATGGTTGATAACTTTAACTGTGAACTTATTTCAAGCACAGAAGTGACTTCGGGTGTACCCGAGGGCATAAAGTGCTACGATATACGCATTTCTACCCCCGAGGGTCGTCCCGCATCTGGTTATCTTTCGATACCGCAAAAGCAAGGTAAATATCCCATTCTTTTAACCCTTTTAGGTTATACTGTTGTTGGCGCGTGGACCGTGCATCAGCCTGATGCGATTTCACTCTGCCTTAATGCGCACGGCATAGAAAACGGGCTTTGCCGCACCGAAACCGAATTAAAGTACAAAGACGAACTTGAAAATTATGGTTTTAGTGTAGAAGAAAACTCTTCAAATATGACTGCATACTGGCGCGGTATGATGATGCGCGACCTGATAGCTCTTAAATATTTAAAGTCACTGCCCCAGTGGGACGGAGAAAACATCACCGTAACAGGCGGTAGTCAGGGAGCTTTTCAATCTACTGTTATGGCGTCCGTTGACCCCGATGTTACATTTTTGGATATACAGGTTCCGTGGTTTTGTAATATGCGCGCCGAACAGCATGGATTTATAAAGGGTTGGCGCCCTCAGTTTGCCGAAGGTCTTCGCTATTTTGACACGGTAGCTCACGCAATGCGAGTAAAATGCCCCGTTAAAATGAGGATAGGTCTTGGTGATTACACCTGCCCTCCCGCAAGCACAATGACATTATATAACACCTTTAATTGTGAAAAAAGTGTTGATGCCGTTCAAGCGTTACCGCACGCGCTTGATCTGCCACTTGAGGACGAACATTTTTACAAAAGCAATACTCCAATAAAACTTGGGAAATATCGTCATTTCAAGGGTAACGAGTACGAGGTTCTGGGCACAGCACTGGACAGCGAAACTTGTCAGGAGGTCGTAATATATAAAGCGCTTTACGGCGAACAAAAAGTGTGGGTAAGACCTGCGCATATGTTTATGGAATATATATTCCACGGCGGCAAGTTTGTAAAAAGATTTGAGCATATAGATTAAAATACGCAAAAAACGAGCAAGAATAATTCTTGCTCGTTTTTAATATAACGAAAGGTTGCCTTGCCGCCTAGCAAAACAACCAACAAAAATATTATATCAAATTTTGTGTTTCGCGTCAATGGTTTTTGATGCGCGTTTAAAATTTTCTGCGTTTGGCATAAATCAAGGCCTTAATTTTTATATAACTTTGCGAATTGAAAAGCGTGTAAAAATATGATATATTAAAAACACAGAAAGGACGATACCCGATGTACATGTAAAACACTCTTGATACTTAGAGAGTAGCAGGGCAACACAATTTAATAAAAAGCAAGATTAAACATAAAATACTAAAAACATACAAAAAGCCCTAAATCTTACTAAGAAACAAGAGTTTTATATAAGCCTTAAAGAACAAAGGTTCACACCTCAAGAGAAGCTCGCTTTACGAGAGTAGCAATAACGCTAAAACGAGGAACAGGGAATCGGTGTTAAAAACGGGGCGAAAAAATTAAAGAAACGAGAGGTACAACAAAAAGATGCTAGATATCAAGAGTGAACAAAAATAACCCTTGACCGATAAAACTGTGTAAAGAAACAGCGGTCAAGGGTTATTTTACTTTTTGTTGTTTTCGCCTAAAAGGGCGTTTTTTTATGCCAAAAAAACCAGAGCAGAAAATTCTGCTCTGGTTTTGTGCTAAATTATAAATCAGTCAAGCTTCGGTAAGCTTGCGGCTGCTACAGACTGACCAACGCGGCGTGCGTTTTCATCAGGAATGTTAAGGTTAATCTTTTTAGCAAGCTCGGGGAATTCTTTGTCAAGAACCTCTTGTGCGCGCTCAAGCAAGATTTCGCCGCCCTTACCACTTGTTACTCGACCCATGATAAGAACGTGCTTGATATCATAGAACTCGCTGTAATATGCGATTGCATAACCAAAGTATGCACCGATTGTATCATAAATAGCGGCAGCGCGCTCGTCGCCGTCTTTCATAAGTCCTTGTACAACCTTAAGCTTTTCGGCGGGTGAAAGGTTTTCATCAAGTTCGATACCTGCATAGGGCGCGAGCTTGATTACGCCATCTTGTGAAAAATACTTCACGCCGCAACCGTAGTCACCTGACCACTCGTCAACCATAGCCTCGGTGCAGAAGTCAACAGGTGCAAATGCAAGCTCGTTAAGCCAACCTGTAATGTTACCCTGTGGGTCAACGTAACCTGCGGCTTCTGATGTGCCCATAGCAATACCAAGAACTGAGTTATCGTTAAGATTCATAGCGCCTGCAAGCGCTGTAACGTCACCATCGTTAGCAACCTCAATCGGAATATTTTCGCCAATTTCACGTGCAACGTCAAGGTACATATTTTTAACCTTTTTCTCAAAGTCATCATCATTAACCTTTAAGAAAAGGGAAGCAACCATTATACGATTGTCAACGTAAACACCGGCACTTGAAACACCGATAGCGTCAACGCGTGGCATTTTTGAAGCGGCAGTCTTCATAGCCTCTAAGATGCCTTGGTAGTGGTAGTCGGGGTCAGAGTTGGTCTTAGGGAACCATACAACCTCTTCCGAGTAAACGCTCTCGCCGTCGATAACGGCGCTAACCTTACGGTCAGAACCACCTGCGTCAAAGCCAATACGGCAACCGTCCAGGTGACGACCAACAGGGGATGCAGAGGACTTATCCTTTGGTGCGTCTGCAAGTGTTACGCTTTCTACGCTGAACTTTTCTTCATAAACGCGTTCCATAAACTTAACGTCAAAATCGCGTGCGCCGCCGTAGCTGTAAGCTTCTTTAATTTTTTCTGCTACTACATCGCTACCTGCAATAATGATTTTATAACCGCCCGCAACCCACAAAAGAGTCTTAACAATACGCTCTACAAATGCAAAATTTTCTGCGTCGCGACCTGTGCCGTCTTTGAAAATACGGGTTTTATATGTAGTTGTGTAGCCCTTGTTACGCTCTACTGCGATAACAATGTCCTGTCCGTCGTCTTTGGTTGCCTCGCGCATATCGCGGCAAACAACAGACATTGGGGCAAATTTTGGGTCGAGTTTAGCATTTACTTTAAGATTCATATCTTACTTCTCCTCCGATAATGGTTTTTTGTACGTTAAAGCTGTCATCGGTAATAATAATGTCAGCATCTTTACCTACGTCAAGCGAACCCTTGCGGTCGTCAATACCAATTGCGGTAGCGGGGTTAAGTGTTGCGCCGTTTACACATTCGTTAAGCGGAATGTTAGAGTTGGTGTAAACGTTCCATACGCCCTGGTTAAGTGGTAATACGCTACCTGCAACTGTTCCGTCTTCGAGTCGGCAAACAATGTCGCTATAAATAATCTTGGTGCCGCCAAGAGTAT
Source organism: Acutalibacteraceae bacterium (assembly GCA_045602525.1). GTDB lineage: Bacteria > Bacillota > Clostridia > Oscillospirales > Acutalibacteraceae > UBA737. The sequence goes on along the minus strand of JAZSBS010000175.1, from coordinate 5,833 downwards.
ATTCGCCGTAAGGTAGTCCGCCTGCGGGCAAGCAATCGGTGATAAAGCAGAGCTTTCTGCCCTTAATTTTATAAAGCAGATCATAGAAGCAAGCATTCACATGGAAGGTGTCAACGATGACTTCGCAAGTAACGTCACTGTTAAATGCGGCAGTTACTACACCAGGTGCGCGGTGAGCAAGCGGTGTCATAGCGTTAAAGAGGTGTGTTACGTGTTTAACACCTACGTTTGTACTTGCCATTGCAGTATCGTAATCGGCGCTTGTATGACCCATAGAGATTACAACGTCGGTATCGCGAGCAATTTCGCGTATAGCGGCAAAATCCTCGGTATCGGTTTCGGGCGCCAATGTAATAATCTTGATTATATCGGCATATTCCTTAACAAAAGCAGCATCGGGCTTGAGTATGTATTTCGGGTCCTGCGCGCCTTTTTTGCTTTCGCTGATAAATGGACCTTCAGCGTGGCAACCAAGAATCTGACTGCCTGCCCAGGTTTTGCTTTCTTCTTTTAACTCGCGGCAAACCTCTAATGCCTTGCGGATAACCTTCATATCAACGGTCATTGTAGTAGGCAAAAAGCCCGTAACACCGTTTTTAACAATACCGCCTGCGATTGTGCGAATACTATCAGCTTCACCGTCGCAAACATCCTTGCTAAGATATCCGTGAATATGAATATCGATAAGACCCGGCGACACATAACCGCCGTTTGCATCAATAACCTCTGCGTCAGCAGGGATTTTGTCGGGCGTTACAACGCCCTCAATCACATCGCTGTAAAGCAGAGCCATATTTTCAACAACACGGTCTTTTAAAATAATTTTACCGTTAATAATGGCTTTCATATTACAAACCTCCGTTATCATATTTTTCCAATATAATTTTATCAAAAAGCCGTATAAAAAGCAATATGTATTTTTAGTGTTTCACGCTAAAAAATTTATAAAAAAGTATTGACAAAACATCCAAGAACACATATTATTTTTATATAAGAAAAAACTTAAAACAATTCGGCGGAAATTCCGCCTGATATGGAGGACATATTTATGGTATTCGAAAAAATGAAAAAGATTTTGGCAGAACAGCTCGACACAGACATCGACGGCATCACACTTGAAACTGATATTCAGGATGACCTTGGTGCTGACAGCCTTGACGTTGTTGAAATGCTAATGTCTATTGAAGACGAGTTTGAAATTGAAATTCCTGACGAAAAGATTGAATCTCTTAAAACCGTAGGTCAGGTTGTAGATTATATTCAAGAAAATATGTAATAAAAAGAAATCTTGTTAAAGTGTAAAACTTTGACAAGATTTTTTCTTTTTAAGCCTTTTTTCACCGCTCGGAGTATCAATATACGCCTGTCGCGCTGAAGAAAAGGCTTTCTGCATCTTATTGAGGCAATCCGCAATTATTCGCTTCGAGTGCTCAGAAATTGCGCGGCAATTTCTGCAAGCTTAATGTCGGTGTCGTTAGCGCTGCCGCTATTTTCGGTTTCGAGTAACGCAACACACCCCACAATATCTCCCGCGGCAATTATCGGGGCGGCTGCGCAAAGCTTTTTGTTAACTCCTTCCAGCGCAAAGACGTCTGTGCCGTTTTGATTTATAAAAAGACGACGGTCCTCGGTAATTTTTTCAAGCTCGGGCGTAATCGGTTTTTCAAGCAAATCCTTTTTAGATGCGCCGCCCACCGCAATACAACGGTCGCGGTCGCAAATTGCAACGGCAAGCTTACAGCCGCCCGACAACGCCGCCGCAAAATCGCCTGCAAACGAAATCATCTCACCCATAGGCGAATATTTTTTAAAAATAACCTCACCGTCATTGCTAGTAAAAATTTCCAACGGGTCGCCTTCACGAATCCGCATAGTGCGGCGGATTTCTTTGGGGATAACAACTCTCCCCAAATCGTCTATCCTACGAACTATTCCTGTTGCTTTCATATATTCATTTCTCCTTAAATTACAAATTGTGTTGTTATTATCTGTATTTTGAGGAGATTTATACTTGTTCTTTTGCATTTTGCAATGTCGTATATATTTTACTTTTTGTCAAATATACTTGACACAGCGTTATGGTTTTGGTAAAATAAACATGTAATATTTTGAAAGGAGATGATAACGGTGGCCGAAAACAGAAACTTAAAAAAAGAACGCGTTTATTGCGGCTTTACACAAGAATCATTAGCCAAAGCCGTTGGTGTCTCCCGACAAACAATAGTCAGGATAGAAAAGGGCAAATATAATCCATCACTAAATCTATGCAAAGCGATTTGTAAAAAACTAAACAAAACCTTAGATGAATTATTTGGGGAGGAACAATAAAATGGCAATCGAACAATATACCGAAAGTTTAACACTACAAGGGATGAACTGCACTATAGGGGAAAATGAATTCGGCTTTGTGTTTCCGCAAGGTGATGTTTCTGATGTGGAGAAGGTAGAACGTTTGCTAAAACGTGCTGGAGGTAAGCCGAAGATTTGCTCCCTAGATGACTACACGCAAGGCGGAAGAGGTAAAGCTTTGCCTGAATTTATTATCACTTTTAAAGATGATGTAAATACCGTTATTGTTGTTGAGTGTAAAAAAGCGGTGAACAAGCACGAAACACCTGAACGCGATCATCCAAAAGACTATGCGGTCGACGGTGCACTCTACTATGCGAAATTCTTGAAAGAGGATTATAATGTTATTGCAGTTGCGGTTAGTGGTACTAAACGTGAAACTTTTCGCGCAAGTGCGTTTTTATGGAGTAAAGGGCAAGATGAATTTACCGAGCTTCGCAAAGCTAGAGACATTATTCTAGAGCCTAAAAACTATGTTGATTTGGTAAAAGGCAAGAAGATTCAGCGTGAATACTCTCTTGATAGCATCCGCGAGACTGCTATTGACATGCATGAGTATCTTCGTGAAATTAAAATGACCGAACGGCACAAGCCAATTTTTATTGCAGGAATCCTTATTGCTCTGAATGATGAAGATTTTGCAAAGAGTTATATTAATTTACCCTCATTCAACAGCGTTATCAGCAATATTACGACCGCAATCGACAATGTTCTCCGTGATAGCGGTATCAAATATAACCGCATTCAGTATATTAAACAGGCATTTAAGAACCTGTTGGATAACTCTAAGTTTGCAGCCATTCCACTCGGCAACAAAAAATCTATAGTCTGGTATATTGAAGAACTTGAAATGAAAATTAAACCTATGATGGATCATGCCGACAGCACAATTGATGCGCTGGGTGTTTTCTACCATGAGTTTATTAAATATTCCGGTGGCGATGGTAGCGGCCTAGGCATTGTTTTGACCCCGCAACACTTAACAGAGTTTATGTGCAATTTGGCAGGGGTCAATAAAAACAGTCGTGTCGTGGACATATGCTGTGGTTCCGGTTCATTTCTTGTAACCGCTATGAGTATGATGTTCCAAGATGCCAACCCCGAAGAAGTTGAACGTATTAGGGAAGATGGTTTATATGGCGTGGAATTTGATGATGAACTGTATACTCTTGCAGTTGCCAATATGATTATCCGCAAGGATGGCAAGTCTAATATCGAGCACGGAGACTGTTTCAAGCCTGAAATTGTTCGCAAGCTTAAGGCAAAAAACATAAACATCGGCCTGATCAACCCACCATATTCTCAAGATGATGTGGTTGAATTGGAATTTGTAGAACACCTACTGGACATTCTCGCTGTTGATGGAACAGGTGTCGTAGTGGTTCCTATGAGTTGCGCAATTGGAAATAAATTTAAAGATGTACGAACACGTTTGTTCCAAAAACATACTCTTGATGCAGTATTTTCTATGCCTGATGACATTTTCTATCCCACGGGGACTAATGTTTGTGTTATGGTATGGAAAGCTCATCGGCCACACGACACAACTCGTGAAACATTTTTTGGATACTGTAAGGATGATGGTTTTGTTAAGCGCAAAAAACTGGGACGAGTAGACGCCCACGAAAAGTGGACAAGCATTAAGGCTCAATGGCTTTCACTATATCGAAACAGGGATGTAGAAGACGGCTTGAGTGCACGATGTTCTGTGACCGACAAAGATGAATGGCTGTGCGAGGCATATATGAAGACCGACTACACCAAATTATCCCAAGATGATTTCCAACAAAGCATTAATGACTATTTAGCTTATTTGGTAAAAAAAGGTGAAGTTTATGAGGATTGATACAACAAATTGGAAATATTTCACCATTGGTGGACCAAACGGTATTTTCGATCTCGTGAAGGGATATTATAATAAAAAGCCTGAACACACTGTTGCGGGTACAATTCCATTCATTGGAGCAACCGAAAACAATAACGGCGTAACTGAGTATTACTCACGGGATGATATAGAACGCACACATAAAGATGGATCTGACACTCCTGATAATATAGAAAAGAAGATATTTAGAGGCAACTGTATTACTGTGACAAACAATGGTTCTGTTGGACATGCTTATTATCAGAAAGACGCTTTTACTTGTAGTCATGATGTTAATCCGCTATACTTAAGGGGAAGAGAGTTAAATGAATATATAGCTTTATTCCTTTGTGCAGTTATTGAACAAGACCGTTATCGCTGGGCCTATGGACGAAAATGGAGACCTGAGCGTATGGAACGATCACTGATCAAACTGCCAGTCGATTCTGACGGCAGGCCAGATTATGACTATATGGAAAATTATATCAAGGCAATTCGATGCAAAAAAATAACCACACAAATTTCGTCTCGCGAAACGCCATTTGTGTTCAATAGTTGGAAAGAATATAGATTAGACGAGTTATTTTCTATAAAAAAGGGCAAACGACTGACAAAAGCAGATATGATAAAAGGTTCTGTAAATTATCTCGGCGCAATTAGTGATAACAATGGGGTTCGTCAGCAGATAGACGTGGAAGAGGGTCGGCAATGTGCGCCAAATTGTATTACTGTAAACTATAATGGGAGTGTGGGCGAAGCCTTTTATCAGTCTGAGCCCTTTTGGGCATCAGATGACGTTAATGTTTTATATCCCAAGGGATGGAACCTGAACAAACATATTGCTTTATTTATTACAACAGTTATTAAGGCAAATCGTTATCGCTTTTGCTATGGTCGCAAATGGACTCTCGAAAAAATGAATGAGACCATAATCAAACTTCCTGCAAAAAAAGATGGTACACCTGACTTCGAATATATGGAAAATTATATGAAATCCCTGTCATATAGTGACAGAATTTAACAACAAAAGCGAGGTGAAATTCACCTCGCTTTTGTTATGTATATGGTTTTGTGCAAATTGAACCCAACATAAATCAGCGACCCCCCTAGTGTTTATGCGGGTTTTTCGACTTTTGTCCTATTATACCATATTCCTCTATGCGTCTAACAATTCCTGTTGCCTTCATATATTTACTCCTTTTCTCTACTCTAAAATGTGCCAAAACCCAGTATTTATGCGGGTTTTCGGGATTTGTTGGTTTACTCAAATTACACCTCGCCTGAGCCAATTTTACCTCTTTTTTCGTTTGTCCCAGTTGGACATAAGGGGTTAGAGGACTTGGGTCGAGTTGTTATTTTTTTCTTTGTTAGTATCACACTTTTTGTAGAAATTATGAGTAGAATTTCCAATTGTTTTTAAATTTTTATAAAGAAAAGGCCCTTCAAACTATGCCCTTAGTTACTACAATAGTATTCGCCTACAAACAAAAAACGAACCTACACTTTCTTTTCGGAAAGGATAGGTTCATCTTTTTTAATTCTTCGACTGTGATTAGATGCTTGATTGACACATTTATAGTATTAATGAACAACATCGCAGTAAATGATTACGTATTCAAA
>JAZSBS010000174.1:0-3156 GCA_045602525.1 Acutalibacteraceae bacterium | reverse complement strand
ACTCGGGTACATAAGCATTGCGAAAATATTAAATGATGAAATGATTCCGCCGCCTTGTGTTCACAAAAAGGAGCTTGGCTCCAAGTATTATAACGGCAACTATGAGAAGAACAATGCGCCTAGGACAACCTGGTCAGATTCGGCTGTTTATGCAATTCTTCGCCGATTTGAATACACAGGTGCTTTGGTGCAGGGCAGACAAGAGGTTGTAAACTACAAAACGGGTAAACGCCGTAAAAAGCCGCAAAGTGAGTGGGATGTTGTAGAAGATACCCACGAGGCGATTATCTCAAAGGAAACCTTTTATAAGGCACAGGAGATTAGGTTATCACGTGGTAGAGGTCAAAAAATTCCAAGTGGTAGTTGTTATTCACTTGCTAAAAAAGTTTTTTGTGCTGAGTGTGGTAACACAATGTGGAAAATGAGCTATAAACTGCGTGACGGAAGATATAACTACCTTTCTTGCAGAACTCGTAAAACCACTAACGGAGTTTGCCAAAACGCACACAGTATTCGCCTTGACGAGTTAGAGCAAATCGTAGTAGATGAAATTAATAAGTTGCTCGATAAATACTACGATAAAAAGCAGATTGGAAAGTTAGATGCACCTAAAAGGAAAAAGAACGGTGCTAAAACTTTAGAAACGCAAATTGCAGAGCTTGAAGAAAAGGTAAAGCGTAACGATAACCGAATGGCTCAGATGTACACAGATAAATTAGACGGTATCATCAGCGTGGCGGAGTTTACAAAATACCGAGAAAACTATCAAAAGGAATCCGAAGATACAGAAAAACGCATCGAAATTTTGAAATCAAAACTCACCGCACTATCGGGCGGCGAAACAAAAATGGATACTAGTCAGGTACTCGAAAAGTACCGAAAAATTGACACTCTTACATTTGAGATTGCCGATGAATTTATAAGCAAAATATTCATTGGAAAGCACAAAAAGGATGGCAAGAGGGAAATCAAGATTGAGTGGAAAATTTGAGCGTTTTCCACAGTCAAAAAACGACAAAATATACAGAATTACTAAAAAAGTATAGTATTGGCTAACTCAGGCCACGGCGGGTTTGACGGAGGAGCATCTGCGGCGGACGGCACGGTGGAAAAGGATATAAATTTGCATATTTCCAAAAAGATTTGCGCTATGTTAAGGCTTAACGGATATAAAGTTATTATGACTCGCAGTGAAGATACAGGTACCGAGGATGATGAATCTGCTGCCATTGCCAAGCGCAAAAAGAGTGACCTTTCGAACCGTTTGCAGATTATGAAGGATAATCCAGATGCTATCTATGTGAGTATACATCTAAATAAGTTTACAACCTCAGCGGCAAATGGCGCACAGGTGTTTTACACCAAAAATTATAAAGAGGCGCAAGCCTTAGCACAGTCGGTTCAGCAGAGTATAACAACCCTTATTCAACCTGAAAATACCCGCGTGGTAAAGCAGGGAACGGATAGCACCTATCTGCTGAAAAATGCGGTTGTACCCGCAATAATTGTAGAATGTGGGTTTTTAAGCAACAAGGCAGAACTTGAAAAATTAAAGGACGATAACTACCAATCACAAATGGCTTTTGCTGTTGTGGGAGGAATAATGAACTATTTAAAATAAAGGAGTAAATATGGCAGGGAAAATCAAAACCGTTTATGTGTGTAAAGAGTGTGGATACGAAACACCGAAATGGATGGGACAGTGCCCGATGTGCAAAGAGTGGGATGTGCTTGAAGAGCAGGTAATTACCGAAAAAAAAACTACTGGTTTGTCTTCGGCTTCCGTATCGGTTAAAGCAATTGCCTCGGCTAAAGATTTGTCGCAGATAGACATCACTGATGAGCAGAGGTATGTTACCAATATCGGTGAACTTGACCGTGTGCTTGGTGGCGGTATTGTTAAAGGCTCTGTCATATTGCTGAGCGGTGATCCGGGTATTGGTAAGTCAACAATCTTGCTTCAAATTTGTGAGCGCGTTTGTAATAAACTTAATGTGTTATATGTATCGGGTGAGGAATCACCTGTGCAGATAAAACTGCGCGCAAAGCGACTCGGCGTTTCTGGTGAGAATGTAACCATTATTCCTGAAACCGATACACAAGCAATTTGCGAATATATAATGTCACAAAAGCCCGACCTTGTTATGATAGATTCAATTCAAACCCTACAGATAAGTGAACTATCGTCGTCGGCAGGCAGTATTGTTCAGGTGCGTGAATCTACCAATATGTTACTGCGCGCGGGTAAATCATTGGGCATTCCGATATTTATTGTCGGTCATGTAAACAAGGGCGGTGATATTGCAGGACCTAAGGTGCTTGAGCACATTGTTGATACCGTTCTTTATTTTGAGGGTGAGCGCAATCAGTCATACCGCATTTTACGCGCTATTAAAAACCGTTTCGGTTCTACCAATGAAATTGGTGTTTTTGAAATGCGAGATACAGGACTTAAGGAGGTTGAAAACCCCTCCGCTATGATGCTTTCGGGCAGGATGAGTAATGTATCTGGTGCGTGCATAACATGCGTTATTGAAGGTACAAGACCCATTCTTTCAGAGGTGCAGGCGTTGGTCACCACAACAGGCTTTGGCAACCCACGTCGTATGTCAAATGGCTTTGATTATAACCGACTTAATTTATTGCTTGCAATACTTGAAAAACGAGAGGGACTTTATTTTTCAAATCTTGATACATATTTAAACGTTGTAGGCGGCATGCGGCTTGATGAGCCTGCTTGTGACCTGGCTGTATGTATGGCATTGGTATCAGGACTACGCGATACACCGCTCGATGAAAAATTAATTGCCTTTGGCGAGGTCGGTCTATCAGGTGAAGTTCGCAGTGTGTCGCGCGTTGAAGCCCGTGTGAATGAGGCGGCGCGCCTTGGCTTTACGCAGTGTGTATTACCACGTAGTTGCATAAAACAAATTACTAAAAAGCCAAATGGTATAGAGCTTATTGGTGTAAAAAATGTAAAAGAAGCGTTGTCGATTATACGATAACACAAAAAAGTGATAGACAAAGTTTGTCTATCACTTTTTTTGTTCTAAACTAAAATAATGCAAACGTGGTTTTATTGTGTTAATATCGCATAAAAAATAGAAATATTGTATAAATTTCAAACAAAATTAAAATTTTAAAGAAAAAAAGTAT
>JAZSBS010000173.1:0-5033 GCA_045602525.1 Acutalibacteraceae bacterium | reverse complement strand
CAACAAAAAGTAACCAAAAATTGCCGCTCCGATATTTGTCTTTTTCGCTTTTTTCAAACAGATGTGCTTAACATGTTATTGCGAGGCTTGATCGCTTAATTAACAGACTCTCTGTTTGAGAAAAAGCTGACAAATAAGTCGCGGATTTAAATGAAAAATTCGTAGATCGCTTACCTCACTCCGCTTCGCTGCGTTCAGGCGATGACGGAAAAGAAAGGCGCTGCGTTCAGGCGATGACATTAGAGGGATTCTCTTACGTTACTTTTTGGCAACAAAAACAAAATGTCATGCCATGAGTGAGTGGAACGAACGAGTTAAGGCATCTTCGTTGTTTTCTTACTCCCCTTGGGGTAACAGATCCCTTAACTCTCTCGCTGACGCTCGTTCGTGGGATGACGGAAAAGAGAGACGCTCGTTCGTGGGATGATGGAAAAGAGAGACGCTCGTTCGTGGGATGACGGAAAAGAATGACGCTGCGTTTGGGCGATGACGTTAGAGGGGATAGGAAATGGCGGTTTATGAGGGGTAAAAAAATGAATCTCCGCCGGTGTGGACCGGTGAAGATTCATACAGGTAGTGCTCAGTTACTAACTTTACGATTGTTTGTTTTTACTCCTATTCAACAACCCTACATATAGTGGTATTAATCTCCCTATAACAAGCTACATAAATCATACCGTTTTCGTCAAGAACAGGGAGACCACTTCCCTTACCTGTTCCCTCAAACAGATAGGTTAATTCTCCAAAACCTGTTATAGCCATATTAACTGATATATCCTTCTGTGCACCATTATACATAGTATAAACACCATCAGAAGTATAAACAATTGTATTAGCTACCACACCTTTATACACTTTAGAGGCAAGACCTTTGTATTGTTCTAAGCTCATAGGACCACTATAGCCTGCTCTTGTACAGACACTTGCTAAATAGTCTCCTAAAATATCACTCTTACTTGCTCCCACTAATGCGCCAGCTACTATTGTATTCTTTTGTGCTATCGCCGCTAAATCACTGTTTGCCTTATTTTGTTCTAAATAAACCCACTGTGGTGATGTGCGACTACTAGAACACGAGCAATTATTAGTATCAAAATAAACATACGGAGTACAAGTTACGGTTGAAGGAACGGAACAAGTGTGAGAAGTGTAACAAGCAACTTTAATCGTGTCGCTAGTATCCATAACAGGGAAATCTTTTCCCTTATCTGAGCCCTCATACACATAAGTTTGTCCTGCAAATGTTGCATCCATATTAACTGATATAAATGCTTCTGCACCGTCATACTTAGCATAAACACCACCAGCGGTATAGATAACTTCATTACCTTTTCTTGGACTCAATCCGGAATTATTAAAATTTTTGAGCTGTGTAAGCGTCATAACACCTCCGTATTCTTCACAAATAGTTGCTAAACGGGTTCCTAAGGTCTCACTTTTGCTGGGATTTTTCAAATGACTGGTTATAATATTTTCATTATTTGCTATCGCAGCATTGGTACCTGATGCTGCCAAATAAATATGAGAACCGCTTGCGCCGCATAAACATGTGCTGGCATCATATTTTAAGGGTGGATTTAGCGTTGTACAGGCTACTGAAAGCTCCGGATTATCGCCACCGTCATCACCGTCATCACCGGAATCTGCCGGCGGTATGCCACAAATTATATAAGCATACTGACCATTGGAATCTTTGTGTGATTTATAAGCCACTACTCTTCTTTCTTCTTCACCATACTCATCACACTTACCAATACCATAACATATAGCATAGGTGGTACCAGCAGTTTGATAAGTACTATCAGCTTTGGCTACATCTCTTATTAAATTTCTATCATCAGAGGACACATTCTGCGTAACAACCTCAGCACCATTCGCACAACCGGTGACGCGTGCGCAAAGAATTGTAGAAGACACGTTATCTGCTATTGCGGTGCTGATAACATTACCATATTTAGCCGTGCCATCCATAATATAACCATCCGATTCACTACAAACCTCATTTTGAGAATTCATAATCTCACAGCCGTTGACGTAACTGCAAGAGCCGTTACCGACAGTGTTGGTATCAGGGGTATAGGTCTTAAAGCTTGATGTACCATAGCTGACACAGGATGTAGGACCTTTATTGTAGCCACAGACACCGGCGGTTTGACAATCACCGGAATAGTAATAATAAGTTTCTTTCTTGCCATATTTTAAGGCTTTGCTTTTAACTGAGGCGCATTTAGCTGTTAGAGGCTCGGTAGCATATACCGCTTTGGTCGAATCCAAAACAGCTGACCTGTTTTTTAGGACACATAACACTGAGTTGCCGGCATGAATTTCATCAGTATTTGCACTTATCGGAGAAATAGCATAATAACTGGCAGGCTCGTTTTTTGAAAATACTATATAATTGATCTTCCCTTCAGCGGTTATACTATCCACCTCAGTCATAGGAATTTGGTCAGATGTCGAGGTATTGCATGAAATACCACTTCGCAAATAACATTTTACAGAAGCTCCCCCATTACGGTGACTAGCCGTGACAGATGTAGCGCCCGAAAAATCAAAAGCACTTTCGCTTATAACACTATCACCTGCTAAAACATAGTCATTACCACAAGAACAGTCTTTGTAATATGTGTTGACATCATCGGTACATTTTTCGGTTGAAGGCACAAATGCAGGTGTCATACAAGCTGTTGCAGAAAAAGGATATTCATCCTTTTTGCAAGTGCAGTCTACATAACAAACCGTACCACCGTCGAACGTTTTTGTATTGCAATCTTTGCCGGTAGGTTTGGTTGCATACTGACCAAGAGCTTCTTTGCAGACATAGGGATCTACGGGATCATCAGGAGTATCTGGAATATGGCCATCTTCACCAAAGTACATCACATTTAACAGAACCCCGTTAAAATCTTCTATCCTTGTTATTGCAGCCGAAGCCGGAGAAGCCATCAGCATTGCAATGATAACCAACAGTATTTTAGTCATGACGAACCTACCTTTCGAAATATATATGTACCAACCGAATTATATGGCATTCCTTTGCGAATATTATAGCATAATTTTATGTAAAAAGCAACATCTCAAAGGGTATATTTAAGGTGCTCTAAACCCTTGTATTTATAAAATATTTTTGCGCAATATCAATTTGTAACAAAAAATTAAAATTTCTTAATGAGAAAAATATATGCTCGGGGTATGTTGCATATTTTGATATCATAATTATTTATTTTTTTATCCTTTTATCCATTTTGTAAGGCTTGTAATTTTATGTTTAATGTCAAAAAAATATATGTCAGCTTGACTTTTTTTGCCCTGTTTGCTTACGCTTTTCTTGATTTGTTTTATAAAAACGAAGCTTGGGGTTTGGTCGATAACAGCAAAAGTTTTGTCGTTGATGTTTTGCCTCTGATAAAGCAAAACGTTAAAATAACAAGTGAATATGTAGGGTATGTTACCCCGATAAAAGAAGTCGAAGTTATGGCTAATGTTTCGGGCTATATCGACGAGATTTGGGCTGTGGGTGGCGAAAAAGTTAAGTTTGGCGATAATCTGGTTTTAATTGATCAAAAACAATACAAGGCTGAATATGATGCGCTAAAGGCTGCCAACATAATGGCAAAGGCCAAATACACCAATGCCAAAAATTATTACAATCGCATCAAAAAAGCCGGCGAAAAGGCTGTTTCGGCTTCTCAAATTGATGAGGCTAAGGCGCAGTTTTTAGCCGCCGAGGCTGAGGTTAAACAAACAGATTCGGAATTGGAAAAAGCTAAAGTTATGCTTGATTACACCGTTTTACAGGCCTCTATCGACGGAGTTTTGGGTGATGTGAATTTAACAAAAGGAAACTTTATTTCAGCCGGTCAAACCAAGCTTTTTACCATTATTCAGCAAAATCCGATTAGGGTTAAATTTGCCATTTCTAACAAAGATTATCTCAATTCGTTTATTTCTGCTAAGCCTTTTGCGGATTTTATCATTAAACTTAAATTGGCTAACAACAAAATTTACCGCTTTGACGGAAAATTTGCTTATTTTGACAACCAAGTACAGAAACAAACCGCATCGGTTGAAGTGTTTGCCGATTTTGAAAACCCAAATGGCGAACTATTGGCTAATTCATTTGTCGACGTGTTATTAGAAAAACAATTGTCTGACGTCTTTGTAATAAAGCAAAATTATGCTCTTTTAGAAAAAAACGGCGTGTTTGTGAATATTGTCAGCGACAATAAATTAAGAAAAGAAAAGCTTAATGTTTTGGGCTATTACAATGATGCTTACGTGGTGGACAACAGATTTACCAATAACGATTATTTGGTTATCGACAATATTACCAATATTGAACCAAACGCCAATATAAAAGTTAAATTTGTTGATGAACAAACGGAGAAATTGTGATGTTTTCGCAGTTTTTTATCGAAAGACCTCGTTTTGCCGGTGTGGTGTCGGTAGTCCTTGTATTGCTCGGGCTTTTGGCAATCGCCGTGCTGCCGATTTCGCAATATCCGGATATTACGCCGCCGCAAATTATCGTTAAGGCTACTTATCCGGGAGCTTCGGCTAAGGTTTTGGTCGACACGGTAGCTATTCCTATCGAAAATGCCGTAAACGGCGTGGAAGATATGCTTTATATGTCATCATCAAGTGATGATAACGGGAGTTATAAGCTTACAATCACTTTTAATGTCGGAACAAATCCCGATATGGCACGAGTTAAGGTTCAAAATCGCTTACAGCAGGTCAATTCGCAACTGCCAGAAATTGTCACTAAAGAAGGTATCGATATTACCTCGCAATCGTCCAATATGTTGGCAATGTTGGCTTTGCGTTCACCAAATAACACTTATAACAGCCTTTATTTATCAAATTTTGCTTATAACAATATCAAAAATCCGCTATTGAGAATCGCCGGTATGGGAAGTGTCGATATTTTCGGAGCGCAAAATTCTATGCGCATTTGGTTAAAACCTGAGGTTATCGCTTCGCTCGGGTTGGGTTCAGATGACATTATAAATGCAGTTAAAAGCCAAAATGTC
>JAZSBS010000172.1:0-12854 GCA_045602525.1 Acutalibacteraceae bacterium | reverse complement strand
ATCAGCCCTAATTTATTATCGTACCCCGTTGCCGCGTTTGGTGCGGTTTGCATCGGGATTTTTACGTTTTAAGTCCGAAAACTTTTCATCGCTTGATTGCTTAAAGCGATTCATCATTTCCTCAAAGCTTGCGGGCTCACTCTTTTTAGGAGTCCAAGTATATGTAGAGTCAATGCTTTGTTTAGCCGGTGCGCTTTTGCGCTCGCGGCGAGGCGCATCATCACCCTTCTTTTCATTTGGAAGTGCTCGTTTTATGCTAAGTGAAATCTTACCGTCTTCGCCGATGCTTAAAATTTTCATTTTAACAACATCGCCCACCTTAACGTGTTCCTTTATATCACTAACATAATTTCTAGCAACCTCAGATATGTGCACCATACCTGATTTACCATCACCAATATCCGCAAAAACGCCAAAAGATGTTATCGTTGTAATTTTTCCTTCTACAATGTCGCCGACCTTAAAGTCCATAAATTTAAAAAGTCCCCCTAATTGCCTGATATATCAATATAAATTTCTTCATCAGAATAAACGAATCCAAGTCTTTCCCTAGCCGCCTTTTCAATTATAGCCGCATGCGAATCGCTTTCAAGCAAAGCCTTATATTCACTTATAGTAAGTTTCAAAGAATCACGCTGATTTTCGTAAACCTCAAGCTCTGCCTTGGCTTGGTTTAATTCGTTGCCAAGACCTACAAGTGTTGCTATCATATAAACAGAAACGCCCAGAACAATAAGCCTTACAATTACGCTTTTTTTACGCTTTGGTTTTTGTTTCATTTAAAGCATTCTCCGTATCTGCAATATTTTTATTAGTATACAACAGCTTGAATGTATTTTTCAAGAGTTTTTTTACACTTTTCAAAAATTTAGACAAACCTTGCCACATTTTAAAACCAAGGTCATCAATTTTTACATAAAATCTTCTAATACAGCCTGAAATCATTCGCTTGACGGCTACGGCTTTTATAAAAACAAAACAAAGTGCTGAAAAAAGCAACCTTGAAATACTTATACGGAATAAAATAAAACCAAGTAGTTCGCTTACAAGTATATAACCTCTTATTTCGCCATTGGTCCGTGCTACTAAAAATATAAATGTAGCAAACGCATAAAGCAGCCAAATTAATATATCAGTAAAAAAAACTGCCCAAAAAGAATTAAGGCATACCTTGCGCATTGCTCGCACCACATCATACAAAACGCAAAATAATGCGCCAAGACACAAGGATAAAACAAAGCTTATTGTTTGATTATACGCACTTATCTCCCACATAACTTATCTGAAAATCCGTGATAAGAATCCGCCCGACGTTCTTGCATCTGACATATAAACCACAGCGTAAACCTTACCGACAGCCATAAGATCACCCGTCACGGTATTAAAGCTTTCTATTCGCAATCCCTCACCCTTGACCGTCATTTTTCCAAGAGTTGTGTCAAGCAAAATGGTTTCATCATCAACTGACGTGACATCCTTTACCCCAGATATGTTAAGCTTTTTCCTATTTTCGATTATAACATTCTGAACAGTACTTAAATTTTCATCCAAAATAAAACACCTCATTAAAATATATTTATGAGGTGTTTTTCTTATTCAATTATTTTGTAAGTTAAAGCCGCATCATCCTTGCGAACCGTTTCCGCAACACTTAAGACCTGTACCTTAATATTTTTAGAGCCAAAAGATATCTCAATAATATCATTAACCTTTATATCAAGTGATGCGCGAGCAACACGACCGTTTACAGTTACCCTACCTGCGTCACAGGCTTCGTTTGCAACGGTGCGACGTTTAATTATTCTTGATACTTTCAAATATTTATCTAATCTCATAATAATCCTTTTTTCAAAAATTATGAGCCGCCAGAATTGGCGGCTCACTTTTTACTAACCTCAAATTAGTTGATAGCGTCTTTAAGAGCTTTACCAGCCTTGAAAGCGGGTGATTTTGAAGCAGCAATCTTAATCTTCTTACCTGTAAGAGGATTGATGCCTTCACGAGCAGCGCGCTCTTTAACTAAAAATGTACCAAAGCCAACGAGAGCAACCTTGTCGCCTGCCTTAAGAGTATCTGTGATAGCGTCAACCACTGCTGCTACTGCCTTTGCTGCGTCTTTGTTAGAAAGACCTGCTTTCTCTGCAACTGCTGCTACTAATTCTGTTTTGTTCATAATAGAACCCTCCTGAATATTTTTCATTTTCTTAAAGTGTTTTACACCAGAATTATAAGCGTTCAAAAATTTTTCAAACGTCTAATCTAATTATAACTTATCTTTTTAAAAAATCAACTGATTTTAACAGATTTATTAAAATTATTCAAATAATTATGAATAATTTTGTGTATTTTTACCACTATTATCTTATTACTTTAAGCTTTCTAAACACTTTTTCCAGTTTTTCGCCCTTTGGTAAGGACAATACATCATCAGCTTCAAAAGTATTAAACGCTATAAGAACAGCCAGATATACCACTGCAGCAACCGCAATTTCAAGCACAATACCGATTTTGCCAATTGAACTTAAATCCAAAATAACGGTAGACAATCCACAAGCAAGCGCTGCAATAAACGGCTTAATAATTGTCTTATAAATATTAGGTTTAACACCCGTATATTTAATGAGTGATAAAAGGTTTGCGATAAAAATAAATAAATATGATACAAATGTACCTATCGCCGCACCCTTAATATTAATAGTAGGAATACCTACAAAAATAAAATTAACAACAACTTTAAGCGCTGCTCCTATGGCAACATTGCGCAAAGAAATCTTTTCTTTTCCTATTGCTTGAAGCATACTTGTCATTGAAACTGAAAGTCCTGTAAAAATAGCCGCGAAACCGTATATACGAAGCATAGCGCCGCCAACTTGCACCGATGCCACTGTATTATACATAAGTTCCATTATTTCGCTTCCCATAAATACAAATCCCATACCTACAGGCATTGAAACAAGCGCAGTAAATTTTAAAGGCGATTCAATATTACGCTTTAAAAGAAAATCGTCCTTCTTCGTCCAAGCCGTAGCTATAACAGGTAACGCACTTACACCAAGAACCGATGTTATTTGAGGAATTAAATTATAAAGAGTAAATGCCTTACTACGAATTCCATAAAGAAATGTGGGAATCTCATTATTAATAAGCGCCGCTGTACTAAATCGATTATAGTCAACAATTGAAGAATTATACATATTGCGAATCAAATCGGCAGAGTCTTTCATAAGATGATTCAACTGCCATTTAACCATAGTAACATCAACAAGCGAAGCTACATTATTAGAAAGTGAGGTTAAAACTATCGGTATAGCAATTACTATCAAATTTTTTGCAATTGTTTTACCAGACTCGGCAACTGGCGATTCCGACAATTCTTGCTTTGTAATTCCGTCACCCTTTATTTTATAACGGATATATAAAAATGTTGCCGAAGCAGCGCCGCCCACCATAATGCCCAACATTGCACCTGCGGCTCCAAAGGCCACATCATTTGTTATTTTTAATGCTATATAAGAAAAGCCAAGTCCTAAAATCAATTTACCAAGAGCTTCTATAACATCAGAAATCGCAGTAGGATACATATTCCGCATACCCTCAAAGTATCCACGATAAGTTGACATTATGCAGCAAAACAATAATGACGGTACTATTGCATAAATGCTATAAACCGTTTTTCCGGTAGCATCAGTAAGACTTACAAACGGTCTTATCAATAAAAGCATTATTATAGCGGCAGTACAACCTGTTACAATAAAGATTCGTCTTGTAATTTTTAGTGTCTTTTTTGCATCATTATATCTTGCCTTTGCCATACGCTCGGCAATAACACGCGATATCGCTATCGGCAAACCAGCCATTGCAAGTGAGTATATAGGCGTAAACAAATCATATGCTGATGAAAAATACCCAAAACCTAAATCACCGATAAGATTTGAAAGTGGGATTTTAAAAAAAGCGCCTATGATTTTAACCAGCATTGTCGAACAAAGCAATATTATCGCACCGTATTCAAAACTTTGCTGTTTTCGTTTGTTTTCCTGCATTATTAATTTACCTCACTACACAAAACATCTAATACCTTGAGAAACACCTCTGAAAGTGTTTGCCCTTCGAGTGTATTCATATCACTGTAATTGGCATATGCATCTTCACCTGCGTCATCGGATACACGACGAATGCTTAAATACGGGATATCTGCCATATCACACACAGAAGCTATTGCCGCCGTTTCCATATCGCAGGTGGTAGCACCAAAGGTTTCGCGCAAAAAGTCGCGGTCATCAGCGCTACAGATAAACCTATCGCCACAAACGGCAGTACCACTCACACAATCACCTATTGCACTTTGAGCAATTTGAAATAATGTTTTATCGGAATCGTAAATATATTTTTGTGACGGTTTTTCACAAGGCTTATAGCCAATACCGGTAAGGTCAAAATCGTGCTCTAAGAATCTTGCTGGCAGTACAATCTCACCACGCCTTACGCCACTAATACCACCCGACAGACCAAAATTAAGGATGTATGTACAGCCTATGTCTGCAAGATGTGTAGCGGCAGTGGCAGCGTTCACCTTGCCTATTCCACAGTTAATACATATAATGCTTGACTTGCCCATATCAAAAGTTATTGCCTTGCGGTTAAAATATTTATATTCTCTTAAACTATATTTGCTTACCGACGCTAAGAACGGAGCATACTCGTCATAGTCGGCAACAACTATACCTATTTTAAAATTCTTCATTTTTATTCCTTAATCAAGCTTTGTGCCACAGCTGTTGCAATAGGATGAATTAATGTCAACATTTGCGTTACATTTAGGGCAAACACGCTTGTTTTTTATATTTTGAATATCCTCATTAAGACGAGATATTTCTTCATTTTTTTCAATTATAGCATCAACAAGATTTCTTGTTTCATCGGTTAAATCTGTAGCATTCTTTACAATATCAAAATAAATTTTACCAAGATCCGCATAGTCTTTTTCTCGTTTTGATTTCAGCGAAGCAATATTAAACTTTTGCTTTTCTACCGTTACAACCTCATCGGTTTTTTTGCAAGCAACGTCAAATACCTCTTTCGTCTTATTTATAGCATCATCTAAAAATCCCATTTTATAATACCTCCAAATTTTATATTTTAAGATCGCCGATAAACTCACGTATAAGCGAATTATCGGGGACTAAAGCGCTGTCAATAACGGCAAAGCGCTCAAGCGCGTTTGCTGTTTTAATAAAATAATCATAGCAAGGCGCATTTTTGTGAACAGTGCTACGCATTTTTCCAAAGCGTTCACGATAAACACCAAGCTCATAAGGATGGAATGTTGCAAGTAGAATGTCGGCTGTATCTTTAAAGCAGTACAAATACTTTTGTTCTCCGTCAATTACATTGTTCCAAAGATGTAACGTCTCAGTAGCCGTAGCTCCCCTAAAACGATCATCTCGAAGTACGCGTCGGATAAGTCTTATTTGTCGGCTTGATAGCATCTGCACGCCATTATCGTCATCAACCGATCGGTTAACACTGATATATATCTTTAGGATGTTTTTGCTTGGTACCAAATCGGCAATAAGCGGATTCATTGCATGAAGTCCCTCAACAATAACAATACCGTGATTTCCAATATTCAATTGCGTCGCATTAGGTACTCTTGATTTTGTTTTAAAATCGTATTTTGGCAAATCTGCTGTGCCGCTTTTAATTATTTGTTCGAAACACCCTTTTATAAGATCTATATCAAGTGAATTTACCGACTCGATATCTAAACTACCGTCAGGTAACAGTGGGAGTTTATCCGCCGGTAGATAAAAATCATCAAGAGATACTACTGCTGTTGTCTCACCTATCTTCTCTAATTCATCCTGTAAAATATGCGCCGTTGTGGTTTTGCCGGAACCTGACGGTCCCGCAATTGCTACAATTTTAATGTCATTGTCACTTTCTATTCGTTTTGCAATGTTTGTAATGTTGTTTATATACTCGCTGTTACACGCTTTGATAAATTCCTTAGGGCATTCTTTTGCCATTTTATTAATCTCGTTTAATGTATTTACCATAAAACTCACCTATTTCTGTTTTGCGTGATATTTGCTCCTCAAAACCGCTTATATATTCATATGGATATTTAAAATTAAAAATTCTTTTTATGTTCTTCTGACTATTATCCTTAAGCTTTGTCACAGCCGATGCACCACAAGCAAGTATGGTATGTGTTTCGTCCATAATATACACGTTATAAAGTCCTTCAAATCCCGCCTTTGCATAACCCACATTTTCAAGATTACCTACCGTTTTGCTTTGTCTGTACATATAGTATGGTAAAACATTGTTTTTAGTAAGTAAATCCCTGGCGTAATTTACCATTTTTGAAGCATCGGCTCCCGACTGAATTTCACTATGCTGTCCGCTTGTGTTAAGGGTGGAGGCGCGTTTCATAGAAAGCGAATGCACAGTTACACTTTCGGGATTTAATTTTAAAATTGTATCAAGTGTATCTTTAAAACTCTCAAAGGTGTCGGTAGGAAGACCCGCAATCAAATCCATATTGATGTTATTAAAACCAATTTTACGAGCCAAATTAAATACATCCACTGTATCCTTCGCAGTATGTCTTCTGCCGATAGCTGTAAGTACCTTATCGTTCATGGTTTGTGGATTAATACTGATACGCGTAACACCATTTTTTTTAATTGCCAACAGCTTATCGCTATCAATTGTATCGGGTCTGCCAGCCTCTACGGTAAATTCGCGCACGGTAGACATATCAAAACACTTATTAACTGTGCCAAGCACTTGGTTCAACTGCTCGGAATTCAGGGTCGTCGGCGTTCCACCACCCATATAAACCGTTTCAAGTCGCAGCCCCAAATTTTTGGCTATGTCAGCTGTAATTTCAAGTTCTTTACATAATAATTCCACATATTGAGGAATTATTTCCTTCGCCCTTTCAATAGAATGCGACACAAAAGAACAGTACGAACATCTGCTTGGACAAAAAGGTACCGAAAGATAAAGACTAAAGGAATTATCTTTTGATAATTTAACAATAGCTTCTTCACCTGATACCGCTTTTTGACAGAGTTCAAGTTTTTCTTTCTTTACCAAAAACTTGCTTTTAAAGAAATCTTCTGCGTAATCGCTTCCATAATCATTGCAATATCGCGAAAACAATTTTGCAGGTCTGACACCCGTTAGTATTCCCCAATCGGGACGGTAGCCTGTAATTTTTTCAAAGCAGTAAAATAATTGTCTGCCAAGTTCGTGCTGGGTTTCTTTTCTTGTATCGGGGATTTCCTTATCAACCAATGCCGAAAATTCCGCCTCACCGTTTTCTAAAACCAATTTCACACGAACAACAGTATCGTTACCGCATTGCTTCACCTCACAAACGGCATACTTTGTATCTACTTCTTCATTATGCAAAACCTGTATTTTTTCGAACGGAAGAAACAACCGTATTAACTTTTCCATTTCATAGTCAAAGTTGTGACCTATGTTACAAAGTTTCATTATTTACCTCAGGTATGGGTTATATTTGCGTTCGTGACCAATTGTGGTAGACTCGCCGTGTCCCGAATAAACCGTTATATCATCGTTAAAAAGCCACATCATTCGGTCAAGCGACTGTTTCATATCCCCGATATTTCCACCAGGCAGATCAATTCTGCCCACCGTTTCATAAAACAGCATATCACCACTGAACAGGCAGTCATTTATCAAATAACACATACCACCAACCGTATGACCGGGTGTTTCATAAGCTGTTACAGTAATGTCACCAACCGTAAATTCTTCTTCATCATCAATAGTATAATCGGCATTAAATGCAGGTATTGCGGGTGTAAAACTGCCCGAAAGGTTATAAGCCGTATCCGATAGAGCAAATTCTTCGTTTTTGCCTATAGCTATCTTAACACCTGTTTCCTGCCTTAGCTGTAATGCGCCACCTATGTGATCGTAATGCGCGTGGGTTATAAGTATAAGTCGGGTTTTGCCCGCATTTTTAGTAAAAAAATGTTTTAATTCGGGGGTGTACTTGCCGGGGTCTACAATAATCGCTGCTTTATCGGTTGTTATACCGTAGCAATTGCTGTAACTGGCAAGGTAACCTGTAAGTAAAAATTCCACCTTCATATTCTATCCCTTTTTGTTCCATACATCTGTATCTAAAATAATTGTAACGGGGCCGTCATTGGTAAGTGTCACCTGCATATCGGCACCAAATTTGCCCATTTCAACACTTTTGACACCGTTCTTTTTAAGCGCTTCGCAGTACATTTCGTAATACTTTTCTGCGGTTACAGGCTCCATAGCATTTATAAAGGACGGACGATTTCCCTTTTTGGTATCTGCCGCTAAAGTAAACTGAGATATGCATAAAATCTCACCGTTTATATCAAGTATAGACCTATTCATTTTGCCTTCATTATCTTCAAAAATACGAAGATTAGCAGTTTTACGCGCAAGCAGGTCTATGTCACTTTCAGTATCGCCATCTACAGCACAAAAAAGTATCATATAACCTATACCGCATTTGCCTACAACTGTACCATCAATCTGCACATTGGCGTCACTTACCCTTTGGATAACCGCACGCATAACTACTGCACCACTCTTTCTACGCTGAAAACACCAGAAATTTTTTCCATACGTGCAATTATGCTGCGCAGATGCTCAACACTTTCAGCACTGATATTAATATGAATAACGCTATTTCCACCCTTTAACTGACGCGCATTTATCTGATGCACGGCAAGGCGCATATTATATGCTGTATTCATAACATCACCTACAAGTCCCTCACGGTCAATAGCAGAAATTTGTAATGTGGATGTAAAGCTTTCGCGATGCACGTTATCCCAATGAGCGTGCACCCAACGGTCAGGCTCATTGCTTTTTGAAATATCACGAGGAACATTATTACAGTCACATTTGTGAATAGATACACCGTGACCGCGTGTTATAAAGCCAATAATATCATCGCCGGGTAGTGGAGCACAGCATTTTGAAAGCTTCACAAGGCAATTGTCAATACCTTCGACAATTACACCTTCTGATGATGTATGCTTTTTAGGGGTAAGGATTTTACTTTCAACAGTCTTTGCAGCGCTTGTACGCTTGGTATAATCCTCACGAATACGGGGCAGTATTTTTGAAATAAGCACACCGCCGTAACCAATAGCTGCATAAAATTCCTCGCTATCGGCAAAACGCATACGTCGGGCCAGATCATCAATATATTCTTCAAATTCCTTTTCATTAAAGGAAATATTATTGCGACGAATCTCACGCTCAAGATCTGCTTTTCCCTGTTCAATATTTTCGGCACGTTTTTCCTTTTTAAACCAGGAACGGATTTTTGCCTTTGCAGAGTTTGTAACGGCAATATTCATCCAATCTCGGCTAGGTCCATGACCTGCCTGATTGGTAGTAAGTATTTCGATTACCTCACCTGTCTTGATTTCGTGGTTTATTGGTACAATCTTTCCGTTTGCCTTAGCACCAACCATTTTGATACCAACGGCCGAGTGAATTGCAAATGCAAAGTCGACCACAGTAGAACCCACGGGTAGATTTATAACGTCGCCGCGTGGTGTAACGGCAAAAACATCTTCTTGTGACAAATCAACCTTAATAGTACGCACTATCTCCGATGCATCACCCGAAACATCAGAGGTTTCAAGCACCTGACGTATCCATGCAAGGCGGTCCTCCATATATTTATCGGTGCCGGTAATCCCCTCTTTGTACTTCCAGTGAGCCGCGATACCAAACTCTGCCGTATGATGCATTTCGAATGTTCTAATCTGAATTTCAAAGGGAACTCCCTCACGGCTGATAACAGTGGTATGAAGCGACTGATACATATTGGGTTTAGGTGTAGATATATAATCCTTGAATCTGTTTGGAATAGGTCTGAACATATCGTGCATTATACCCAAAATATTATAACAGTCAGCCACCGTATCGGTAATTACACGAATGGCATAAACATCATAAATCTCATCAAAATCACGGCTTTGAACATACATCTTACGGTAAATTCCGTGAATGGATTTTACACGTCCCTGAAATGACATTTTAACATTCGGTAATTCTTCTTTAAGGCGCGTTTCTATACGTTTTTCAATATCCTCAAGTATTTGTACTCTTTGATGCTTTCTTACCTTTAAAAGCTCCTCAATCTCATTATATGCAACAGGGTCAAGATGCTTAATAGCTAGGTCCTCAAGCTCTTCTTTAACGGGACGTATACCAAGTCTGTGTGCGATAGGTGCGTATACTTCAAGTGTTTCAAGTGCCTTATCCCGTTGTTTTTGCTCTGGCATAGCACCAAGTGTTCTCATATTGTGAAGACGGTCGGCAAGCTTAATGATGATAACGCGTATATCCTTACCCATAGCTATAAGCATTTTACGCAAACTTTCTGCCTGCTCCTGCTCTTTTGAAGAAATATTAAGTCTGCCTATTTTGGTAACGCCATCAACAAGAAGTGCTACATCATCACCAAAAAGGCGCTTAATCTCATCTATCTCTACATCGGTATCCTCGACCACATCGTGCAAGAGCGCCGCCGCAATGGACTGACTGTCCATACCAAGACCTACAATTATTTTTGCTACATTGAAGGGATGAATATAATATTCTTCGTTGGTAAGACGCTTTTGACCAAGGTGATGGTCTACACAATAGTTGAAGGCCTTTTCAATAAGTGGGATGTCATAACTGCCACCCTGATTTTTCATACACTCCAAAAGTGCCTGATAGTCATGAATTGCAGACTCATTCACCGGTATTCACCCTTTCATAAAGTTTTTTGTAAGTATCAGAATTGTTTAAATCGGTCTTTTGCTGGGAATTATGGCTTACTAAAATACCATTATTAAGTGAAATAAGACCCAATTCACAAAGTGTTTTTACTGCTATTTGAGTTTTTGCATAACCAAGCCCTGTGTTAATATACTTTAATCTTTCAAATTTTACAGGAGCTGCGGTTACTTGTTTATACACACTTCCAACCTCTGCCCTACTCGGAAAGATCGAAGCGTAATCAGTTACACCGCCCGATATAAAATCATCAAACTGCTGTTTGCTTTCAAAAAATACATTTTGGTCAGCGCCGCTAATCTTAACAGCCTTTATTTGTACCGAAAGAGTATACTGCCCCTGATACAAATTGGTATCAAGCATGACAGCTAAGTCAATCGTATCACCGATAGCAAAACAAAACTGCTCTGGTGTAACACCAAAAAGCACAGCTTGAAAAGCACTACCGTTTTTGCGACATAACAGTTTTAAATGTCTACCTCCACCTATCGCTGTTATTTTTTCGAGCGTTACCCCAAATATACCAAACATCGGCGTGGGATTGCCAGCCCCGAAAGGTTCAAGTGATTTTATGGCAAACGCCATATCAACACTCATACCAGCTGGATTAAGACAAAAATCAATATTAAGACACGGTACCGCTATGGGCAAGGTGTGGGCATATTCATTTATTTTTTGCCTAAAGGTAGCAACATCATCATCGCTTACACTGACGCCTGCCGCAAGTTCATGACCACCATATTTCAACAGAATATCACTGCAAGCATTTAT
Organism: Acutalibacteraceae bacterium; assembly: GCA_045602525.1. Classification (GTDB taxonomy): domain Bacteria; phylum Bacillota; class Clostridia; order Oscillospirales; family Acutalibacteraceae; genus UBA737. The sequence continues at coordinate 1,253 of JAZSBS010000172.1, read as the reverse complement.
TGCGTCATAAAGATGAAAGCCTGCAAAGCTACGACCTGAGCCGTGTGAAACACCGTTTTCACTTGAAAGAACAATTGTAGGTTTGCCATAGCGTTCACAAATACGCGAAGCAACTATACCAAGCACACCAAAATGCCAATCTGTGCCCGAAACCACTATAACACGATTATATTGATAGCCGTTATCCTCAATCATTTTAACAGCACTATTCAAGATATCCTTTTCAATCTGCTGCCGACGAACATTATCGTCGTCAATTGGTCCTGCTATTTTAAGGGCATCCATAGCATCGCTTGTGGTAAGCAGTCTAAAAGCACGGTATGCGCTACCCATTCTTCCCGCCGCATTAATGCGTGGTACAATACCAAAGGATATTTTAGAAGCATCAATAGCAGTACGGTCAATACCAGCCATATTAAGTATAGCGGCAAGACCTATGTTTGTTGCGGTTTTAATTTTTTTGATACCCGCTTTAACAATAGAACGGTTTTCGTTAACAAGTGGCATTACATCACCGATAATGGCAACCGCCAATATATCGGCATAACGCGGTAGCATTTGCTCGGGTTCTTTATCATCAAGTGCACAAACAAGCTTAAATGCAACCTCAGCGCCGCATATTTCTTTAAAGGTAGAGGGGCAATCCTTGCGATGCGGGTCAACAACAGCTACAGCCTCCGGTAAAATCTCCGGCGGTAAGTGATGGTCGGTAACAACAGTTTTAATGCCAAGCGTATCAGCATAAGCAATTTCATCTGCACAGGATATACCGTTATCAACCGTTATAATAAGCCCTACACCCTGTAATGCAAGCTTATCAACAGCCGTCTTGTTCATACCGTACCCTTCTTGGATGCGGTCAGGTATATAAGCAATAACCTCGGCGCCCCTACCCACCAGATAATCATAAAGCAGGGATGTCGCCACAACACCATCACAGTCATAGTCGCCAAAAACAGCAATTTTTGTACCTTCTGCAATGGCGCTGTTAATATAATTGGCGGCAGATTTTATGTCTGCAAGCTCTAACGGATCACAAAGTATAGGCTCATCACTAAGCAACAGCTCAAGCTCGCCCTCTTCGTCAATTCCACGCCCAACCGCAATAAGCGCCGCAAATGGATCAATATCACATTCTTCGGCCAAAAGTTTAGCTTTTTCGCGGTCAGGATTTCCGACAATCCACTTTTTAACAGACATAAATATCACCACTCTTTCACAAAAACAATTATTCAATTTATAATAACATATTT
>JAZSBS010000171.1:0-3851 GCA_045602525.1 Acutalibacteraceae bacterium | reverse complement strand
CATGGAATACGCCTGAATTGCAGAAAGCACCTTCTTTTCAAATTTATTAAGCATTTTCGTAATTCTTGTCGAGGGTCGTAAATCTTGTAAACTGACCCTCCCAGCCCATTTCTACCGAGCCCGTTTCACCGTGACGGTTTTTAGCAACGATACACTCTGATTTTGTATTGTCACTTAAATCCTCATCGGAGTTCTTTTCACCGTCGTAATAGGCATCGCGGTAAAGGAATAATACAATGTCTGCATCCTGCTCGATAGAACCCGAATCACGTAAATCTGAAAGTGCAGGCTTGTGTGACTTGCCCTTTGCCTCAGTTGCACGGGACAACTGTGCGCAAGCAATTACAGGAACCTTTAATTCCTTTGCCATTATTTTAAGGCTACGTGTTATCTCTGAAATTTCTTGAACACGGTTATCTGTATGGCGCGGCGAGTGCATAAGGCCCAAGTAGTCAATAACTACCAAATCTACGCGCTTCATACGGCGAAGCTTTGCCTTCATCTCAGGCACGGTTATGTTTGAGCTTTCGTCAAAGTAAAGCTCCGCTTTAGAAAGATTTTCGCCCGCTTGAGTAAGTCTTGTCCATTCTTCAGGCTCAAGCTCACCTGTACGCAGTTTTTCGCTCTTTATTGCCGCTTCGCTTGACAACATACGCTGAGCCAACTGGTCACGTGTCATTTCAAGTGAGAAAAAGCATACCGTTTTACCAGCCTTTACCGCAACATTGCGTGCGATATTAAGTGCAAAAGAGGTTTTACCCATACCGGGGCGCGCACCAAGGATTATAAGATCGGACTTGTTAAGACCTGTAATCATACGGTCAAGCTCGCCAATACCACTTGGTATGCCTATGTAGTCACCACGTGTTTCGGGGTCATTGATTTTGGTAAGTCGGTCATAGGTTTCGGCAGAAATTACATCTTTAATGTGTGTAAGACCGCCAATCTCTCTGCCCTCACGGATTTCAAAAATACGTTGCTCGGCGCTATCCAAAAGCTTGCCCGAATCCATTGTATTCTCGTTAATATCCTTAAGTATTCCCTGCGCCGCACCCATAAGAGCACGCTGATAATAATGTTCACGGATAATACCTACATAGGTCAGCACATTCGCCGAAGATGGTACAGCCTGTACAAGCTTGGTAAGATATTCCTTGCCGCCTGCCTCGTCATAAACACCATCTTTCTTAAGACGCTCAAGCAGAGATATAAAGTCAATAGATTGACTAAGCTCATACATTGATGAAATGGCAGAATAAATCTCTTTATGCTGTGGTATGTAAAAATATTCGGTTTTAACCTGAACTGCAACCTCATTTATGCACTCAGGGTCAATTATCATAGAGCCAAGCACTGCCTGCTCGGCACCTACGGAATACGGCAGTCTGCCGCCGTCTATATCATAGATAAGATTGTTATCATTCATAACAAAATTACTCCGTTACCTTTACTGTAATTTTTGCTGTAATGCCTGTATAAAGCTTGATTTCAGCAGTGTATTCGCCAAAGTTTTTAATATCAGCTACCGTCATTTTTTTGCGATCAATTTCAATTCCAAGAGCTTTTTTGATCTCTTCGGCAATTTCTTTAGATGTTACGCTACCAAAAAGTCTACCGTTTGAACCTGCCTTTGCCTTGATGGTAACGCTCTTACCCTCAAGCTTTGCGGCAGTAGCTTTTGCAGCATCAATTTCTTCTTGCTTGTGATGAGCAGCCGCAGCCTCTCGGCTTTTAAGCTCGGACATAGCAGCAGAGTCTGCCTCGATGGCTAAATTTTTAGGAAAGAGAAAATTGCGTGCATATCCGTCTGATACGTTGCAAAGCTCGCCCTTTTTACCCTTGCCCTTTACATCGGCTAATAAAATTACTTTCATATATAAAACTTCCTTTCAAGGTCAAAATCTATGTAACGGAAGGCATAAAATCCTTCCACACCTTATACTTCAAGTATGATTGGTAGTATCATCGGTGAACGATGGGTCTTGTTATACAAGAATTTTGCAACACTGTCTTTAATGCGTGTTTTTATGGTGTTCCAATCCTTAACGCCTAAAACGTAGCAATTTTCAAGCACGTTGCAAACCACACCGTCAAGCTGAGCCATAAGCTCATCTGATTCTTTTACATAAACGAATCCGCGTGACACAATATCGGGACCTGACACAACCTCGCGTGTGATACTGTCAATTGCAACATTCACAACAATAATGCCGTCCTCTGCCAGATGCTTGCGGTCACGAAGCACTATGCTGCCAACATCACCAACACCCAATCCATCTACAAGCACTCGACCTGCAGGTACGGTTTGAGTACATTTAATACCCTGCTTTGACACTTCGAAAACATTACCGTTAGCGCCAATCATAACGTTTTTATAATCTATTCCCATAGCATATGCTAACTGCGCATGCTTGAAAAGATGCTTTTGCTCGCCATGAACGGGTATAAAATATTTCGGCTTTACCACGCTTAGCATCAGCTTTTGTTCTTCCTGACAGGCATGACCCGAAACGTGAACATCATACATCTTTTCATATACAACGTTAGCGCCGCGCTTCATAAGCTCGTTTACAACACGGCTTACAAGTTTTTCATTACCGGGTATCGGGGTTGCTGAAATAATAATCATATCCCCCGGATTAATCTCTACCTGACGGTGCTCAGAAGCCGCCATACGCGACAGCGCTGCCATCGGTTCTCCCTGACTGCCTGTAGTTATAATTACAAGTTCACCTGGAGCATAGTTTTTGATTGTTTCAATCTCTACAAGTATACCGCTTGGAACATTCAAATACCCCAGCTCTGACGCAACGTTTACAACGTTTATCATACTTCTGCCAGAGACTGCAACCTTGCGTTTGCAACGTGCCGCCTCATCGATTATCTGCTGTATTCGATGAATATTTGAAGAAAAGGTTGCAACAACAATGCGGTGACCCTCTGCCTTTTTAAACAGAGTCGAAAAGGATTCACCCACAAGTCGTTCGGACGAGGTATAGCCCGATCGCTCTGCATTGGTAGAATCGGAAAGCATTGCAAGAACTCCTTTTTTACCAAGTTCGGCAAAGCGTGCGATATCAATAACCTTATCGTCAATAGGTGTAGTATCAATTTTAAAGTCACCCATATGCACCACAGTTCCTGCGCCACAGGTAATGGCAAAGCCAACCGAATCGGGAATAGAGTGATTTACGTGAATAAATTCCACCTTAAATTTACCAAGAGCAACAACCCCGCCTGCGTTAACCTCGTTCAACTTAGCGTCACCGAGTAGCTTATGTTCTTTAAGCTTGCCCGATATAAGACCGATTGTAAGCCTTGTCGCATATATCGGTACATTGAACTGCTTTAAAAGATATGGTATTGCACCTATGTGGTCCTCGTGACCGTGGGTTACAACAAGACCCTTTATCTTATCCTTATTTTCAAGTATATAGGTAAAATCAGGTATTACACTGTCAATACCAGGTGTATCTTCATCGGGAAAGGTCATACCGCAGTCTACAAGTATCATATCACCGTCATATTCATAAAGTGTGATATTTTTACCAATCTCACCAAGTCCACCAAGCGGTACAATTTTTACAGGTGTTATCATTTTTTTAGGTGCAGTAGTATGTTTTTGATACACAGAATTATTCTGCTTTTTAGGTGCGTTCTTTTTTTGCGCAGGTTTGTTATTCGGCTTTGAACTTTTTGCAGTCTTTGTGTTTGTTGATTTTTTCTGCGCAGGGTTTACCCCGCCGCTTACAAGATTTTGCACCGCACGTTTGGCGGCAGAGTCTTGTTGTTTGTTATTGTTTAATGTTTTTGTGCGTTTGGCACTTGTTTTATTTAAGTCGGATCGTAGC
>JAZSBS010000170.1:0-21024 GCA_045602525.1 Acutalibacteraceae bacterium | reverse complement strand
GTGGCATCGCCTTGAGCTTCTTTTGAATTTCTATCTTTACTATATAATTCCGAATCTACTTTATATATTTCGACACACCATCTTTTAAGGATGTTATGGAACTTTGCTTCGGTCGTTTCATTCCATTTAATATCCACTATCTGTTCCGGGGGTTCAAAATATTTCATAGGTGTGAGATATTCAGTGAGAACATAATCGTCGCCTATAAGTATGTTTTCAAAACGTGCAATACCGTTTTCATCCGTAGTAGCAAATTCGTTTACTGCAATACCTGAATTTGATGTGCCACGCAACCAGAATGTCATGCCCTCTACGTATCCATCTTCAGAGGTTTTGGTAACTGTTAGATTTCCACGTTTTAATTTATTATGGAAATGCACTTGTGTTGTTTCGTTCCATTTAATATAAACTTCCTGTGGTTCTGTAGGTTCGTAATAACTTGAAATATCGTATTGTTCAGTTATTACATATGGTTCATTTCCCGATATAGGAAAGTTTGACATATAGCAGTAACCCTTACTGCTTGTTTGTAGACGTCCACTGTATTTTTTTCCACATAAGGCTGTGCCTGAATACGAGAATTGTACTCCATGGATTTTACCGTCTTCGCTTGTTTTTTTGATTTCAATGCTACCGACTTTGAGTTTGTTTTCCACAGTGACTTGTGTTGTTTCATTCCAGTTAATAGCTACTGAAACAGCTTTGGGTGGTTCATATTTATCCGGTATATTTATTTCTGTTAAAACATATTTAACCTTACCACTTACGAGAACATTTTTAAATGTAGCTATACCACTACTATTGGTTACGGCATATTGTTCTATAGTTTCACCGCTCATTGATGTACCCGTTAATTTAAATTCCAAACCCTCGACTATATTGTCTTTACTTGTCTTTTTGACCTGCAAATTACCGCGTTTTAATGTGTTGCTGAAATTAACGATAGAGGTTTGACCGCTTACAATAGTTACGTTTTGAATAGAATTAGGTATATAATGTTCCAAAAATTCTTCGGTGACAGAGTATATGCCTGGTTTTAGATTATCAAAAACAGCTATACCGCCGTTTGAGGTTGTAACGGTCTTATCAACACCATTACCTCTTAATCTAAACTCTATGCCATCAACCTTACCGTCTTCACTCACTTTTATAACTTTACAACTACCGGGTATTAACTCGTTGACCGCAGAGAAGGAATATGTTCCGTTTGGTGTGTTGCTGTTAATAGTTGCAGTCCATGAGGATGTACCATAAGCTCTATAGTTGGTGGGTAAGGAGGTTTCTTTTATGTTGTAAGTGCCATAAGGTACTGTCACTTTTGCATATCCGTTTGAATCGGTGGGACCGAGTATATATTGTTTTCCCGATGATGAGTCTGTTGCAGTAAAAACAGCATTTGCGAGTGCCTTACCATCGGTATCCTTTTTGGTTACCTCAATATATCCATCATTTTTGTATATATCCTGAGGCAAATGATAATATCCATTTGGATCAGAAGTTTTGGCACCATTGGAACTATTACTCATCCAATCCACAGGCATTATTTCAGGACCCATATCGTTGCCGAGATGTATCATAAAATCTCTACCATTATATGTGCCTGAATATACGCCAATATGTGTTGTAGAGTCTTCATCGTTACCAAAGATAATTAAGTCACCGGGTGCAAGTTTGCTTCTGTTTACATTACTAGGGCGTGTGCCTATTTTTTCAATTTGCCCTGCGGCAATAAGATTGTCTAACGCTTTCTGCCAGGTAACAACTGCTTGTGAGTTCCAACCGGTCGCATTGATAGCATCGGTGATAAATTGGGTGTTTGCGCCTTCAATATTAGGTAAATAGTTGCAAACATAGTAAGTAACAAAACCAGCGCAGCAAAGACCGTATTGTTCAAACTTTGCTATATCTGGAGCAAGACCTGTTTTTGTAGAACTGTTTGCTACAGTTTCTTTACCCGATAACGCTGTTCCGTAGTGAATATTTGAGCGAATGTTAGCAGGAGTTTTAGAACTGTAGCTGCCAGACTGATATAACGTACCATTATCTTTTTGTGCCTGAACATCATATCCGGTGTATTCAAGCGCACGAAGAATGGCACTGTCGACCATATTAGCCGGCAAGTCCGATGCCGGAGCGGCCATTGCTGTTATAGGAATAACTGATATGACCATAATAATTGCAATTAGTACTGCAATTGCTTTTTTAGAAAAACTTTTAATTGACGTCATTTAACTTATTTCCTTTCATTTTTGAAATAAAAAGAACGCTTGATATTTTCAAGCGTTCTATATAGATTGATTGGAGATTATCCACCGTAGTTTTTGCTGCTCATACAGATGCAGACATACCACATATTTGTAGCTTCATTGTAGATTGCGCCGACTGCCATATATGTATATTTTGAATCGCCAACGTATTCCCAATGCTTTGTGCTGTTTTTAAAACCTGTTACAATGTTCTTTGCTATTTCATCAGCAGTGCCACCCCAATTTCCTCTGGCTATGGCTTCACGGTCGTAGCCTTCATAATAGTTATATGAGGTATCCATACCGTACTGTGTCATATCATAGTAGGTACCGTATTTAAGTTCACCACAGACTTCGCGAATGTCTACATGGTCGAAGTTGGTTATTAGCTGATTTGCTCTGTATCTTGCAACTTCGGTAAGGCCTAGTAGAACCGTTGCGGATGTATCACCCTGACTATTTCTTAGTTCATTTATATATTTTGCTGTCAGCACTTCAACATCTTTGGCATCGGCACGTATGACAGGTTGCACCACCGGAATTTCTTCATTGACAGGTTCACTTTCTACCGAGTCTGATGAGGTCACTGTTTTGTCGGTGTAGTGTTCGCTACTTACCGTTTCAGATTGTGTGCTTTCTACGGGTGGGGTATCTGTTTTGGATTCTGTTTGGACAGTTTCTGCAATCGGCTTTGATTCGGTAGTGTGCCACTCATCAGTTTCTTTGGAAACGATTGAGGATGATTCAACGCGTGTATCATCCTCTGCTTCTGTTTGTGATACAATAATTTCTGACTGATTGGTATCAAGCGTTTGAGTGTTCTCAACTGTACATGATGCATTGTTAAATATCATTAGCAAGCATAGGAGGATAGCGAGCCTTTTCTTTTTCATTATTATCACCTCTAACTACAACATACCGAAACAATTTCAAAAGTCCAGTAAAATATGATAATTTCCTTAAACTTTTCACATTGACGGTCCTAAACTCTGATTTTCACCTTGGGAAGTTTCTTCATTCTCGGTCTGACCATCCTCGTTTTGCGTATTTTCCTCGGCCTGTTTTACTGCCTGGTCATAGGCAGAAACAACCGCTTTTTGAATTTTGTCGAAGCCTTCTTTGGTAATCGCATGGAAGGTATCAATATATTCCTCTCCAACTTTTCTTGAAGGCATTGCAACAAATATTCCGTTTTCGCCCTCGTATACACGGAGGCCATGGACTGCGAAACTGTTGCCGACTGTAAGGCTTGCATATGCGCGAAGGCGACTTTCTTCGCCGTAATCGGTAAGTTCATCAATTCTTGCCTTAATACCGGGAATTGTTACCTTGTTTTTTGTATTGCTTTGTTTTTTACTGTTGCTTTTTTTAGTTGCCATAATTGTGTTCCTTTCTACATAGTAATATTTGGTGTTTCGTTATTTGATAGGTCTTCTGATTCGCTGCTTTGATATTCGGCAACTGCATCTTTAGCCCACTCGGGAAGATGTTGGTTATCTATAACACCGAAGAAGTTTCCTCGACGATAGCTTGTTTTTTCTCCATCTTTTAAGAAAAAACCGAAAATTCTAGTCCCTATTGCATCGGGTCTGCAACCGTTGCCTGTTTCAGCATAGAAGAGTTGAAAGTCTGGCGTTTTATATTCATCCTTCAGTATGGACGGTCGAAGTATTAGAACCTGGTCTTCGTAATTCTTCTCATCATTACAATGAGTGTTGTCATACAAACCGAGTTCTTGCCATGCGTTTCTGGCCTGTGTTACAAATAAATCTACAAGCCCCGGGTGAGAGGTGACTTCATAATGCCACCTGTCTTCATCGTGGGGGAGATAGAAATCTTTTGACCATTCTTTGTTACTGTCGGAAAATCTGCCGTCTTCTAAATTGCGCTGTACCGTATTTGATAGCACCCAATTGACTCTTTCAAAGCCGTATAGGTCTATAACCGACTTAGCACACTCGCCGAGACTGTTGTCTTTATAATTCTCATTGATTGCTCTTTCAATAGCTCTTGCACAGTCGCAGTTATCTCTATGGCTTTCACGCCACCGGTCAAGTTCAGCATGATCTATGGCATCTCTTTTTGACCATCTATATATGGCTTTATGTTCAGGCATCACTGTCACCGCCTTGATTTTCTGCCCACTTTACAGATAGGTGTACAAGTGCGGCACGTTGTTGTTCGGGGGATAGTCCGTTAAGAAAATCGAAGAGAGTCATTTCACTGGTATCCTGTTTAGAGATGTTACATTCTTTGCAGTTGTCACAAATTTTTTCTCTCTTTACAATAACTGAGCGTCCATCCGGTGACTCGCAGAAGGAGAGGATATCGTTGTATCTGAAACCTACTCTTTTCCGTATTTCGTCAGGGATGGTTATGCGGCCACGTTTGCCAAGAACACGAAACAGTTTACTCATGATGCTCACCTCGTTTCTCAAATGGGCAACCGTGTTCGTCAAGCGGACAGCCGTCATCACAGTTACCTTCACATATAAAGTTAGTAAGGTCTATTGCCTGGCGGATTATGATTTTGTCATCATTTACATAAATTTCAATAATGCTGTTTTCCGTCACCCCGATGTCTACAAGCATATCTATGGGTATGGAAATAAGCACGTGCTCATTTGCAGTTACTTTCTTATCTTGCATGATATAATGCACTCCTTTAATACTTTCTCGTAGTTATAATCTTCTTCACCGAACATGTCTGAAATGGGGAGCTGTTTGGGTTTGCATCTTTCTCTCTCATATAGGTCATAATTGCCTATAAGCAATTCTTTGAATTCTTTTCCGGCATCGTATCTTTGTGCCATTGAATGTATTCGTGAAAAGTCAAAGATTGAAAACCCTTCATACAACTCTCGTATTTCCGGACAGTCATTGTAGGATAATAAAAATTTACCCTTTATTTGTTTGAGGGTATCTCTAAGTCTTACATGGTCATCCCATCCAAAACCTACATCATACATATCTTCGGTAGAGAAGTAGGGGGGATCTGCATAAAAGAATGAGTCAGGTCGGTCATAATGTCGTATTAGGGTTTCAAAGTCCTGGTTTTCTACTATGACGTTTGCCATTCGGTTTTCGAGTTCCTGAATAAGACCAAAGAGTTTTCGTATATCAAATGGTTGTGATGCAAAGGATTTACAACTGCTTGAATAACTGTAGCGAAGCAGTTTAAGAAACATCGCAGCCCTGCGCACATCATAATCTTCGGTTATTCGTAATCGCAGTTCTTGAAGTTCTTTGGCTTCGGGGGAAGGGAGTATTATTTCTGTTAGTCCTAATTCTTCTGTTAAGTACAAATCGCTGAACTGTTCATGTTCAAAGAAACGTCGTATAGCGATAAAGTCTTCACGGGAATTAAGGTTACAAAAACCTATTTCCCTAATAGTTGCCATTGTTCTTTCTTTCATGCAGTGGAACAGGTTTGTAAGATTTCTATCAAAGTCGTTATATACCTCAAAGGGATGGATTTCGGGCTTGCCAAGAAGCACGCTTCCCGAACCGCCGAATACATCAATAAACCTTTCAAACTTTAACGGAAATACAGCATACAAAATGTGAAGAATTGATGATTTATTTCCTACACGGGATACTGGAGTTTTAATAGTAATCACCTCGCTTAGCAAGGTAACAACCGCACCGCAAACGAAAAAAAGGTATCAATCGTTATTGGAGCGATTGATACCATTTAAAATTAATCTTTATTAAGTTCTTTTCTTAATCTGACAATTTCTTCTTCGTATTTATTTATGGTGTTAATTTGCAGACAACACATGAAGGCTGTAGCTATAATTCCACCGGCTATGCAACATAACAAATGACTCATAATTTCATTTCTCCTGTATTTATATTTTCTGTATTGGATTCAGATTCATCGTCTCCGGATAATGACGACATGTATTCGTCATATTCTTTCGAGTAAAGTTCGTAGTTTTCCTTGCCGTGTTCACGAAGGAAATCTTCATTAAATTCCCATAACGGATATGTGCAATAACCACTTCTTTTAGTAAAACCTGTATCCTTTGCGATGCCTTCTTTTAAAAATTGTTCTGCATAAGGGCAGTTATTTAAATCTATATATGCACAGTTCTTTAAGCCAATAAATTCACCAAATGATTTTGTTATGACAGCAAACGGTTGCATTTCGCCGTCATCAAGGCTATCTGTATGAAGCCATATTGCGATGCCGTGCATATCCATGCCCATAAAATCCGAAACTCTATACAGTCGTGTTTGAGGTATTACATCAATTTCCTGGTCGGTATGGAGCTTGATTTTATATTTCATAAATTCATACCCTGACTTTCTGTGCTTATTGGTGTTTCGCTGTTGTCGGATACAAAGTCTCCAAGTTCATTGTTCACAAAATCTGAGAGCCATATACCGGCAAACATTTCGTGCGTTGCAAGTCTCCAAATGGGGAGTCTGCCGACGCTAAGTTTTATGTTTTCATCAAACGGAAATAGGATACAGGTTAGGTCTTTGTGTTTAAAGACAAAGACATCCGTAAACTTTGTTCCGTCAAGCAAAATACCTTTTTTGGTCAGGTCATCGTTGATGCCATCTACCCATTCAGATATTTCGCCGCCGCATCCTCTGAGAATAAGACCTTCTCTATTATTCATATTACGAAGGGATTCGGCAGTTATATTAGATATGCTCATAATGACTGACCTCCTATATTTTGATCTTCGGTTTCTTCTTCCGTTTCTTCGCTAACTTCTTCATCTTCTGATTCGTTATCGTCATATGAAATGGGTGCGAACATATTGCATCTACCGTTAGATATGATGCCATAGTCTGTAACCTTAGAGCCCGTCCTTTCAAGAAGTTTCATACAAGTTCTTTCACAAACAATATCTTTAAGCCATCTTGGGTCAACCCGGCTGTCCATATTATTAAGGAGATATTCTTTGAAGAAGTCTACCTCATCATTGCAGTAGTATGCGAGTTGGTATGAATCGAGATTGTTTATTATCTGTTGAGCTTCTGCCAATATTTCAACATCAAACCCTTGTAATATTGCTTTGAATTTCATTTGGTCGAATTCTTTTAGCTGATTGTATGTATGCGCTAATTTATTAAGCTCATTTATATTCATATTTGAATAAAAGAACTGATGATGTATATGCGGTATAGATGAAATAAAATCATAGCAGGTACATTCACTCAAATGACAATCTAATGTGTCATTTATTATGTTGTTAAGATTACTTTCATCCATAGGGAAGTGGAACCAGAACTTGTTTATAGAACTGGCATCCTGTTCGGTGTTTGCTGCCTTGCCAAGTCTTATGCTGAATATTGCATGGCTGTATTCATTTGCTTCACTACGTGGCAAGGTTTTGCCGTCATAGACTTCAAGATTTTTATGCTCTCCGGCTACAACGTAATAACCGTTATAAAAGATACCGCTATCTATGTTTTTAATGAGTTCGCCAACCTTTGCTGTATTAAGAAGGCTTGGATCAACATCTTTAACACCGGGCAGTTGTAAATGCAAATCGTTTTCTATTGCAAACTGTCCAAGGTTGTCGAGAGTATCTACATTGGATGCAATCATAATATTTTCAAGACCGTATGTAAGGTTTATTAACTCTTTCATTGGTAGTCCGTTTTCATATTTACCGTCTTGCACTCTTTGTTCAAGGATAGCCGCAAGAGCAATTATTTCACCGTCAGACAATTTATTAAGTCTTTGGGCAAAAAATGAAAGTTCTTCTAATGTAGGACAATCCAGTCTTGTATCTACAAGCGCAGGTATGTCTGAGCAATTGGTGACGGCTATGTCTATATAACAGTTATCTCGGTCTATAAGCCTTGCTCTTTGTTTTGCATCCTGTATTTCGGTTTGCTTTGCAGGTAATAGTAACGATGTGTAATAATACCCATCACTAGTCGGTTTTTCTGTTGTAATTTCAAGCATAATTCTATGTTCTTGTATCATGTCTTAACGTAACTCCTTACATTCTTAAAGTTGGGACTGTGTCTTCATCCAAATCTGTAAATTTAAATTGTACTCCAGCATCTTGGAACTGTTCTATGATATGATCCTGAATACCTTTGGCGATATCGAAACTTATTTCTCCGCTTTCGATTTTAATGCCTAATTTGTCGCAGTATTTCTTAACCAAATCCCAGCAGTCATATTCAAGCTCATCAAAGTATCCGAGCGTGGAGCAGTCGATAGGCTCTTTTGGAATAATGATTTTACAATCATCTCCGAACGGAACAATATTTTGGTCCTTTAACCTTTGTTCTTCGGCTAATTCTTCGGCAGTAAGTTTTCTGAAAGTATCATACTCCGGGTCTACTGCCAGCGTTCTACCGTTATCCCATTTCATATGGATTCCACATTGATCATCAATATGTACAATCGTACCTCTTGTACCCGGTGGAACAGGGTGGTGAGGATCATCCATATTAATTAAAAGTATTCTTGTTCCCGGCGGGTGTGTTTCTCTGTATCGTTCCGCAAGTTTTTCACGTCTTTGAAATTCGTTCATTTGAATTTTCTCCATTCTTTATATGTTTTTGGATTTGTTTATTACAGTCATATATCACATCACTCCCATCTGCATATTCTGCATTTGCTGTATATACTCATCCATTTCTGATTCAGTATGGATAAAGTAGTCTTTACCACCGTGCCAGAAGGAAACAAAAAGCGAGCCATCATCAGTCTTGATTTCCTGGCTCTCTATACTTTCTCCAATACCCGATACGTTTTGTCCGAGTATCCATTTTTTAAGTTGTTCTGTTTCTTCTGCGGTAAGTTCTTCATGAAGTCTTACTTCTACTACACCATATAGTGTTTCGCCCTTGTATTCCAAATCCCAATCGGCTGAAATGAGTTTAGATTTCACACCGTCATCTTCGCTATAATACTCGGCCATATTTTTGTTATCTCTTGAATTTATTTCATCCAGTCGCTGCTTTATATCTTGTGCGGCACTATTGATTACAAACTCGTCTACCGTGTACATATCTCCGTCGCCGTTATCTATATCGCCGGTAATAGGAAAATAGAACTTTTCGGTATGTGCGAGATATTTGTTCAGTAACTTTTTAACGTCATCAAGCACTTCACGAATATTGGTATATTGGTCATGCAGTATATCTGTTTCCATTAAATCTTTTATTTCATCCGATGCGCTTGTAAGAAGGTCTACCGTTACCCTTACGGTAGTAAGTGTGTTGTTTGCATTAAATAGGGGAATAAGTTTGTTACCGAAATCGTTGTCTGAAAATAACTTTACTTTTATATCTGCATTTTCACCATCGGTTATTGGTATATCGTGCGCAGGTTTTAATATGCCTATAGCACGTAAATCTGTATTAATGTTTCTTTCACTTGGGAAATCTAGTATTAGGGTTTCGCCGTTATATTCGACTATAGCTTTTAGCATTTCAGATACCTCCCATACCTGTGTTTTGTATTTTGCTACTGTATGTTTCAATTATTTCTTCTACCGTTTCGCAAGCGTTGTTCATACTTACATAACCGTGTTCACTGAACATACCTTCCATTTCTTCTCTCAGGTGCTCACCGAGTTCGTCATACTTGATATAATCTTCAAGTTCGGCGCTTACACTGTAGTCTTCATCGTTATCTACGAAGTATTTGCCGACTTCCTCATCGGTTGTAATATCTTCAATAAAAGTGAAAGAGTCCATTCTGTCTGCAAGTACACAGATGGATGTGCTATCCGATACATTGGCATACTCAATTAGTGCCTGAAGTTTTTTAAGATCCATTCCATAAATATTGATGTATGATGATACCGTGTTGACTGCGAATAGGTCCTCATTTATTAATAACCGATTTAACATGTCTTTTGTGCCGCCTACATCTGTGCTTATATCTGAAATGTAGCAATAACACTCATCTAATGAATTTGCGCCAAGTCTTGCAATTGCTTTGGATATACTCAGGTCGTCATCAGGAAGGTATAGAAATTCTTTCTTTTCTTTATATGACAGTTCTACAGTTATTAGGGAATCGCCTGTATAGTCGTATGATGGGAATGTAGTTCCGTCATATATCTCGGTTATTACAGCACCGTCAATTTTGCAAAGTAGTCCACGGTCTGAAACGGTAATACTGCCAGTATTGAGCACTTCTTTGCCAAGGGCTACAAAGTTCATATTTTCAAGTTCATCTTGAGTAATACATCCCTGTTTAGATAACAGGTATTGTTTTCCCACGTTTTCCATACTGCTTAAATCCTGGAATAGTGAATATGCCTGTAGGTTAAAAGTAGTGTTTATCATGTCTTTGGGCATATCGGATTCTTCGTGTTTTACGGCCTCAATAAAGGTGTCTAATTCACGAGGAGTAAAACTGTCCATTCGTTTAGCAAGGTAGTTGATTTCGTCAAGGTTATGAAAGAAGTCCGTTCTTAACGGTAGGTCTTTTGGCTCCAGAACATCTACCACCATTGCGCTTGCAGGAATCATCTCGCCAAGACCCGCTTCTTTTAACTTTTCTTGCAGAACATTATCTGAACAGGGGAAGGCGATGGTGACAATTTGGTGTGCTGCTATTTTTAATGTAATCATTATTCTTCTGTCCTTTCTCTTTGCACGGCACCTATGCCGAATCTTCTTATTGTCATTGCATTACATATTAGGCCGAATTCTTTAAACGGAATAATGTCCGGATCGGATAAATCCTGTATGTCTAAATATTTTGTTCCGCGATATAAATCCTTTGCGGCGCAGTAAAGGGTGTATATATGCTCGTTGCAGTATTTAAGTTTTATCTTGTCGAAGTGGATGTATTTTTCCTTAATGTATCGTTTGGCTAGTCGGTATAGCCGCACGTCTGATGTCAGCAAATAAATTGCGGACATTAAAGCATAGTTGCTTGTATCTCTTTTTTGGATGGCCTCATTAAATGCAAGGCGGTGAAAGTCACTTGCAAACTCCATAGAGTTCATATCGCACTCCATCAGGTATAGCTTCAATCTTTGACGGAATACCGGATTTTTAATAGACTGCATCGTCCACGTAATTAAATCTTTTAATGTTTCCTCTGTTGGTTCGTAATTAAATTCGCATATGACCATAACACCATGTCCTCTTGGTTTAAAGTTTGGAACACCACGCATAACCTTTTCAAATTTGCGTAGTTTTTCATCATCAATAAAATACATATTTTTAATCCTTTCCTTGAAATAAAAAAATCCCCCGACTTTAAGGAGAAAGAAAAAGTCGTGGGCAGTAGTAGGGGTCTTACATATTAAGTTGTGTTGGACTCTCAGGTTGGAAATCCATGATTGAAGGGTATGCTTCTTCTAGTTTATATAGTATGTCTTCGAGTGTTCGCTCTTGGCCGTAAGTTAAAGTTTCGCAATTTTCTTTTGCGAACTTTATGGCCTTATATATTTCCTCACTTTCTTCGCTCTCAAATATCTTATGCTTGTCCACAAGACCAGAGCGAAGAGCAAAGTATTCTTTTGAATATCTGTAGTCAGGGGAGTATTCACCGTGCACAACACTTTTGCCGTCATTACATACACTCCATGAGGAGAATAGAAATCCAATAGAATTGTTATATGTACCACCAAATACGACATCGTTATATCTGCCAAACATTTTATATTGCTGTATATCTTTAAAAGGCATTTGGGGTGATGCTTCATACATTGAGACATACTCACGGATATCTTCGGCATCATTCATAATTTTAAGAAATATATCTTTTACGTCGGGTGTTGATACATCTTTCTGTTTATAATACAAAAACCCGTTTTCTCCTTGCTCGACAAACGCTTTTCCGCCGTAAGAGATAACGAGTCTTTTTTGCTCTGTATTATAATCGCAATTGCATCCGTATTTTATAACTTTTCTTGCTAATTCACTTTGATACAGATTCATAATTTCACTCCTTACATTGTTTGATTTTGTTCTTGAGTTATTGTAGGTTCTAAAGGTTCGGCAGAATATATTACCTGACCTCTATATGCAATCTCTTTTACTTCTTCGGGTTTATATGATTCCATACCAAAGAGTTTTTCATACTCACGTCGGTCGGGACTTGATATATCCCATCTGCTATATGTATATTGAGGATCTCGGCGAAGAGTATCTGTTGAAGTTTTGAAACTGAACTCTATATCGTTTTTAAGTATTGTTACACGGGCAGTCTGTGCCGATGATTTACATATTGCTTCACGTATAGCCTTTATTCTATGAATAGGGCTGTCATCCAATTCCTCGATTGCTTTTATATGTTCTCTGAGACTTTCTGTTTCTCTGAGACCTAACAATATCTCTTGGAGATTTTCTTCTAAATATTTATCTCTTTCGAATATTACAAATTTTTTAGGGTCAAGTATATACTCTAACAGATCATCTTCGTGCCAACCGTTAAATTGGTAATAGCATTCCCATTGCACATCTTCAGCGGATATCCCGGCAAGGAAGTTTTCTCGAGCATACCCCTTAACCGTTCTCTCATTGAAGTTATCTAAGTATGCCTGGGTTTGCTCATCTATTGGCCGTATGGTTGAATATATTTCCGGATTTGAATTAACGGTATCTATAATGCTTTGACGGACGAGTTGCTGAACTTCTTCTGCCATTTTATATTGACCTTTGCTTTCTTCAAATTCGGGGAATATACTTTTAAGCTGATGATATGCACAATATACCTGGTTATCTTTCTTGCAGTGCATACCGACAAAGGATAGGTGTTCATCTTTTTCTATATGACTGCCGTGATAAAAGGTTTGAGAGAACAGGTAATCAAAGTTATCGTTCTTTGCGACTTTAAGAACAAGGGTTTTGGTTTTCTGCCCTTGCTCTAGTATAAAGGGTATGTATGACTTGTCGTTTAGCCACTGCTTGAATTTACTTATTTCTGACATTTATATCTTCCTTTCTATAATTTTTGTGTGAAGCCTTGATCCATATCTTCAGCTTCGGTAACTTCCTTTAAATCGTTTGGAACAACTATAATTTCCGATTCGTTTCTTCCGTTAAAAAGAGCGAGGATATTCTTTTTCTCTATCTTCGCCTGATACACTTTTCCGTCTTCATTAAAACGGTGGGCGAACCATTCTGCTTTTTCTTTGTCCAGTGTCCACGATAGAGCAAATACGTTGTATTCGTTGTGCGATGTTAAACCTCTGTATACGGTAACCGTATCATCCAGCTCGTCCAACTGTTTTCTTTCTTCCGGTGTCATAAGATGTTCGGGATCGGCCTTCTTGAAAAATCCAACAAGTTCTTCCTTACTTACATTAACATCACAATTTGGATTTTCTGACATTATCCACGCATCATTAAGCATCTTTGAAAAATCTTCAAACGAAAGATGATCTGCAGCAAATTTCAAAAAGGCTAATGCATACGGTTTATTAACCATCATAAATATCTGATACACATTTTCTGTATTTGATATTTGCTCGCCGATAAAACTTTGCCATTTGCGAAGGTTGTCCGTGCTTTCTAACACATTAATCATTGCCATATCTCCGTTTTGTTTAATACCGACGTAAGCAGAGGAGGTGAATGGATGGTGTACGATAAGTGGTGAAAACTCAGTTTCATGAATCCGTGTGTAGAGTAGGTTTAGCGCAACGTTTTGCACTGCTTTTAAATCTGTTTTATACCTCATTTGTCTTCTCCTTTCTTCTTAATTTTGGGTATAAAAAAAGCAGGTAGAGTTTTTTAGTTCTCTACCTGCTCATAGGTGATATTAAATTATCTATTAAGGAATTTTTCCATTAGTGCTATATGCTTTGGCGACATTTGTACTATTGTATATCCATAGGAACAGTAGAAGTCAATGAGCCAGTCTTTTGCAACTATTCTTCCGGATTGAGTTTGGGCAACTTGTAAATGTCCTTTGCGTATCCAACGGTCTACAGCGTTATCCGTATATCCGGTGGTTACAATGACATTTGGTATTGTAAGCACATCCGAAACATTTTCAAATTCTTTTTCAAGCCATCCTCTAAATCCTTTAGGCAGAGAATGGGGAAATGCTGTTTTCCTTTGATAAGGTTTAGCGTATTTTACTGCTGAGAACTCAGCGTAGGGGGTTACATATTTTTCCGGGTGTGCTTTGGAATCTTTTATATAGTAAATGAGATCTTTTTTTAAGATAGTATATTTTCGGGTTTGTTTACCTGTGTTTTGACATTTGATAAATCCATTGTTTAACATCCAAGAACATTTGCGTTTACTTATATGTAGAAAAATTCTAACTTGTTCACCAGATAAAATATCGGGGAGGTCACTTAGCATTTTTGTCACCTCTTATGGTAAATGTTCTACCTTTATTGTTGGCAGTCTTTAGGATGTACTCTATGAGTGAGTCTTTGGTTATTATATAACCGCTTTTGTAAACGAAGGATTCTATCTCGCCACTTCGTATTGCGGCGTATAGAGTGTTCTTACCTACGGGTGACCATTTGACCGCTTTCATAGGGGATAAGAGTTCAGGACACTTTTGTAACATTTTTGTTAACTTGACTTTTTGTTCTTCTTGGTTCATAATATAATTACTCCTTTTAAATATTCGCCCGAGAATATTAAAGGAATTTGTAATATTATTTATTGCATATTTCTCGCAATTTTCTCGCATTTTTCTCGCAAATTTCCAGTCAATTGCGAGAAAATGGGCAATTTTGTGGTAAATTTTGCGGATTTAAGGCACGTACAGGGACGAATTGGGATATGCAGCCAATTGCTCGAAAAATTCTGGTTTACTTCACGATTTTAATCCTGAAAGCCGCTTAAAATGGGCGTTTCCGCGAAGTTTCAAGGTGTTTTTATAAACTGCTTTCTCGCAGTTTTCTCGCAGTTTGATATTTTTGTTTTTTAACAAGAATTTTTGTTTAATCTTTGATTTTTATCGTGTTGTGAAATTTTTAAGTAATTATAAGGTTTCTCGCATTGTTCTCGCACTTATCTCGCAATGTTTTCAGGTTTTTTAAATGTTTTTGCGATTTCGGTGACAAAGTGTTGATTTTAGGGACAATACGGGACGTTTAGAGAAGCTAAAGTATATGTTCGAAATCGTTTTGTCGGTGATGAGCCGGCACGTGGGTTCGAATCCCACCGTCTCCGCCAAGGCGGAGTTGTGAATGAAACTCCGCCTAGTATTTTTTAATGCCGTATTAGCTCAATGGATAGAGCAACTCTTTGCCGAAGAGTTAGACGTGGGTTCGAATCCCACATACGAATTTTATCATCACCAAGATGTTTATTATAAAGCCATAGAATCTTAGATTCTATGGCTTTTTGTTTTGTAAATATTATTTTGAAAAAGTTGTGTATTTTTAATGACTTTTTTGTTTCTATATGTTATTATATTCACATAAAATCAAATAAGAATAATTTTTTGAAGGGAATAGTTTTATGAAAGTTTTAATGATTAACGGTAGTCCGCGTGCCAACGGTAACACGGGCATTGCTCTTGCAGAAATGGAGAAGGTTTTCCACAAAAACGGTATTGAAACCGAAATTTTTCAGATAGGCAACCGCGAAATCCGCGGATGTATGGCTTGCGGTTATTGCTTTAAAAACGGCAAGTGTGCAATAGATGACATAGTAAATCAGGAACTTGCCGCAAAATTCCAAGAATGTGACGGTTTGGTAGTAGGCAGTCCTGTGTTTTACGCTTCGGCAAACGGCAGCCTTATATCACTGCTTGACCGATTGTTTTATAGCACATCTTTTAACAAGACAATGAAGGTTGGCGCAGCAGTTGCTGTTGCTCGCCGTGGCGGATGCACGGCTACTTTTGACCAACTTAACAAATATTTTACCATATCCGGAATACCTGTTGCATCAGGTCAGTATTGGAATAGCGTTCACGGTAGAAGGGTTGGCGAAGCCGTAGGTGATGAAGAGGGCTTGCAGGGAATGAGAACACTTGCAGAAAATATGTCGTTCCTTATTAAGAGTATCGCTTTGGGAAAAGAAAAATATGGAATTCCCGAAAAAGAAAAGTGGATAATGACCAATTTTATAAGATAATAAAAAACAGATAAGCCAAACGGCTTATCTGTTTTGCTATAATTATTTATTTTTCTTTATCAGTATAATTGCTACTGCAATACCAGCCGCAACAACAGCTGCCGCACCGCCACAAATGAGTATCCATTTTAAAGCGGCATTATTGGGTTTTGTCCCCGCGTATAAGTATGATTCTTCATAGGTTGAAGCGGTTTCATCCGTTATAGCGGTTTCGTTTTCAGAGCTTGTTATTTCTTCGCCGCTTTCCGTGGTGACCGTGCTTTCATTCCCACTGGAAGTGGTGCTGTTAACGGAGGAAGTATTATTTTGGTTGTCGGAATTTTGGCTTGTGGTTTGATTGCTTGACGTTGAATTATTGCTACCTGATGTACCGCCGCCTATGGTTATATTACCATTTGCATCTGCAACGGGAAGTGCATAACTACAAGTGTCACATTTGTTATCCTTATTGCCATCGCTATGTGCGGCGCGCGTGTTTATGGTTTCGCTACCACATTTGGTACATTCTGTCCAGTGGTTTGAAGCATCGTTTTTCCAACCAGATGGGGTGTGAGACGATGCTTTTATTTCAAGCTGACTGTCGTTTGTTACTTGTTCAGTGCAGGCTTTGTCTAAAAACTTGAGTCCGCAATCGCAAATGTAGTGAGTCTTTGTGCCGTTTGCAAGGCAAGTGGCGGCCACTTGTGAAACGGTGGTTTTAGCCTTGTGTGAATGATTTTCAGAAACAACAACCACATTTAAAATAATGGCGTTTTTAAGGATGGATACACCATACGAAACTTGAAATGCGCCTGTACCACCGAGCTGTTTGCCTATGGATAAGAGATTGCTTTCGACAGATCCCAAAAAACTATCAACATCGCCGTTTATATATATTTGCGTTTTATTATTATCTTTTTTTAGCAGGTCAATAAGCCTTGCTTGGTCATAGCCCGAAAATTCGCGGCCCTCTTTTTTGTAGAAGTTAGCATCGGTAGCGGTTGCTTGTGGCACAAGTGCGGCGTAATCGGCATCGAGTGTATGGCCCTGAGCCATTTTTGATGTTGTTATGTTAAGATATTCATAAAACGTGTTTTCTCCTTGGTCATCCCAAGTAACGTCGGTGTAATACCACTGCCCGTCAATTTTTGCAAGGTTCCAAGCGTGAGGTTCGGGAGTGTTTGTGTTGGGGTTGATACTGCTACCAGTCACAAACCAAGCAGGAATGCCGACTTTAAGTAAAAGATGTTGGTAAGCCTTTGCATAGCCGTTACAAACCGCCTTGCCTTCTACCAAAGCATTATAGGCATTTTGGTCGTTTCCTGGTCTGGAAACATATGCAACAGTTTCGATGACACGATCGTGGATTATTTTGGATTTTTCGTAATCGGATTTTCCGCTAAGACCGTTTGTAAGCTCGGTTACCTTTGCTTCATATTTTGATTTTGCTGTGTTTAGTGTGCTTCCTGTCATAGAGTATGCAGGTTGCATAGTAAGTGTTACGGTAGAGCCCTTTTGTGCGCAACCGGCACCCCAGCCGCCTGTTATCCAGAAATATTCGGGGTAGTCGCTGTAAAAAATATCGTAAATTTTACCTAAGTGTTCCTGAGTGCATTCTATGGCTCTACCGGTAATATCAATTTTAATATCAGCCTTTGCATCTTTACAGCCCTCAACCAGTGCGTCATAAACGTACTGTTCGTCGGCATTTAGCTTTGTTCTGCCGTATCTTGCATCAGCATCTGCTGCAAAAACTGACATTGTCGGCAAAGTTAAAGCGATGATAATAAACGCTAAAACAATGGCTGTAAGTCGTTTGAAGTTTTCCATAAAAAATCCTTCTTTCAAAGTTTATGATTTAATTATATTACCTTAAAGGTTTATTGTCAAATAATTTGGTGGTGGCGGCTCTGCCGTCACCACCAAAACACAAAGGAGTATTATTTAGCTGAATTATTCTTTTTTATAAAGATTATGGTAACAACTGAACCTGCACCCAAAACAACAACTGCCGCTATAACAATCCAAATCCAAGCATAAGATTTTTCTTGTTCGGTTTCATCGTCATTATTGATGGTTTCGTTTGATGCATCATCGTCAGCATTGGGTTCGGTTGAGTCGGTTGGAGGAACAGAATCAGTTTGAGAAGTGGAATCTGTTGAATCGGTCGGGGTTGAATCGGTGGACTGTGTTGGTGCGCTTGTTGATGTCGTCTGATCGTTTTCTGTGCTTGTTGTAGCACCGTCTTTGATTGTGATATCAAAGCTGGTACTGTCTTCGTTTCCGTTTTCACTTACGGTACGAATGTTAACATGACAATTACCTGCTTTGGTTGGCTTTCCTTCAATTTCACCGTGTTGAGTTAGAACTAATCCGAATTCAGATAGTTGTGAACCCATAATCTCGGAAAATACGGCATCGGCGTCGGTGCATTCTAATTTAACGTAATAGTCCTTACCTTTTGTGGCATTGGGGAGTGATTTGGTTGTGATTTTAGGTGTGGAATTGGAGGGGGTATCGGTATTTGTTGGTGTGCTTGTAGCAAGTGCAGGATATTCCATCTTGACTTGTAGCATATTACCGTTGTTTTGACAAATGGTGCAAGCTTTTCCGTTTATTGTTGCCTGTACGTTTTTAGGGAACTCATAACCCGACTTTGCCTTTATGTAGATTCCAAAGGTATATTGATGCCCTGCTTGGAATTTATCTCCTTTAGTCAAATATACTTGTTGAACACGATCGAGCCAGAACATTCCGCTGGATGCATCGGTAGAATATATATTACATGTAGTTTCTTCCAAACTTACGGAAAAATCAGCTGCATTGTCAGCCTTGGGCGCATCTAAACCCGAGATTGTTACGTGATTAATATAAAGATTATCCGCAGTTAGTGTAATGGTTGCTGTTGCGTGGCTTACATCTTTCACAGAAAGTGTAGCGGCATCTCCATTGACTGTGATTGACGGTGGCGTAGAAACTGAAAAAGAGTATCCGGTTTTAGAAAGCAAATATACAGACAACTCATATTTTTGTCCACCGACAAAGGTATCGTTTTCGTCCATATATTCGCCGGTAGATAGGTCTTTCCAGCGTAATCCGTTTTTGTGGCCCTTAGAGTTATAGGTAGTGTCAACCTGACAGTTACCGTATACCTGTAAAAACGTCTCTGGATTTTCCAAATGGGCGGGGTGGGTGATCATAATGTCTGCGCTGTCAACATTTGCAGCAGCATAAGCGGTTATAGGTAACAAGCAAATTACCATAACCAAACAAAGCATTAAACTAAAAATTTTCTTTTTCATTGTGTTTTTCTCCTTTTTTTATAAATAATTATTGTTGCAGCAATTGCTCCAATAACAATAATTGCAATTAAAACAATCCAAAGCCATAACAAATCGTTATCATTCTCATTGTCGTAAGACTGACCGATTTCATCGGTTTCAAGATTGTCGTTTTTCGGATTATCGATATTAGTATTGTTTGTATTTACGTCGGGTTCAACATCGATGTTTGGTTCAATTTTTACGGTGGTACCGTCATATTCGCAGGTGGTACACTTCTCATTTTCTATTTCGTGTCCCATTTGCGTTTCGGCCAGAACTTCCTTACATACTGTACAAATACGCCAATGGTTGTTTTCGTCATAGTTCCAATCGTCTGAAATATTGTGGCCCAAAGGTGCGATTACGGTATTATCAATTTTGGTTTTTGCACCTTTGTCTGCAAAGAAATCCGAACAACCGTCACAGGTGTAATATTCAACGTTGCCGGGCTTGGTACAGGTTGCATCAATCTTAGCAACTTTGGTTAATTTGTGTTTGTGATTTTTAGCGGGTACAATGATATAGCCGCAAACCGTACATTTTTGTGGTTGCGTTTCGGTGGCTGCGGGGCCAGGGTTGTGGTCTTCGGTAATTGCGTGTGCACCGCAGTCCTTACACAAATGAGCGTGGTACAAATCACCGCAAGCTGTCCATTTGGTTGTGTCGGGATTGTGGTTTTCGTTTTCTTCGATATAAGCAAAACCACAAACGGTGCATTTGCCTTTTTGGTTACAAGTAGCTGTACCGCCGCTATGGTCTTCTTGCGTTAGAAAATCTCCGCAGGTAGTACATACCTTGTAATGATACACTTGATTTGTGCGCCAGGCGGATGGTGAGTGGGTATGTGTATCTGTCTGACTGGGCACTGTAAAGGGAATATCATATACCGAAATATATTTAGTGTAGGATGAACCCACAGTCCAAACTGCAGTATATTTTTTACCGTTCACATAAACCGATGCGCCCTCGGCAAAGGTGTAAGGGTCTTTTGAAACCAAGTTAATATCTAGATAATAGGTCTTGCCCGCTTCAAAGGTCTTGTTGTTGAAGTCGTTTAGATTGCTACCGTCTTTGGTGGTAGACCAACCTAAAGAAATGGAATACTTGCTTGTGGTAGACACAATGCCCGCCTTAGAGGTCGCACCTGCAAAGGGTTCTGTTACATCATAGTTTGCAGATTTAATAACGTTAGCGCCCAAGGGTATATCTTCCCATATTGCTGTGAGGGTAGTATCTTTCCATACAATTATTTTTCTGCCTGATGGTTCAATTCCGTAGTTGCCGGGCCAAATGCTCCAACCTGCAAAACGCTTTCCCGAGGGCGCGGTAAAACCGCATTCGGGCAGGGTATATTCGCCGTATCGGTTTGTTGATTTTGACATATTTCCAGTACCGCCGTTTGCATCAAAGGTTACGGTGTATCCGCTTGCAGGTATATCGTTCCAAGATGCATATACGGTGGTATTTTCAAGTAC
>JAZSBS010000169.1:0-4397 GCA_045602525.1 Acutalibacteraceae bacterium | reverse complement strand
CGATGTACTCGCCTATTGCTTCAAACTTGATGCCGTATTTCTTATACTTGGTGTAGTATTCTTCGGCAGTTGAGTTTGTGAGACCGCGGATGGTGAAGCCCCTTGTCATTTCGCTAAATGCGTTAGGACCGATAACAGCAGTCGGGTTGGTGATGGTAACGGATGTAAGATTTGTACAGCCGGCAAATGCGCTGCCGCCAATCTTGGTTACCGACTCAGGAATAACGAGATCGCCTGCAAGAGCAGTGTTTGCAAATGCAGAGTTGTTAATCTCAGTAAGGGTTGACGGAAGCTGTACGCGTGTTAAGCGTTCGCAACCTGCGAATGCGCTATCTCCAATAGATGTGTAACCCTCTTCGATAACAGCGGCTACCAATGAAGATGTGTAGGGTTTAAGCTTGAACAAGCTGCCCTGAATTGTAGTCATTGAAGCGCCGTTCAATTTTGCGGGGAATACAACCTTTTCGGAGTAAGGTTTAGAAGCATCCTTACGGCTATAGCCCACAACAGCACCTGTTGCAGCATCACCCGTTAAGGTGTAATTCTTGTTGTCCTTAATAGCCGAAATCTCGGGGAATTTACCCGCTTTAATTTCGATGAACTCGTGGTCGTTCTTGCTGGCGTAGGTTTCAGCAGTTGAACCCTTAACACCGTAAATCTTAATCCTCTGTTCCTTGGTTACTTTTTCGTTGATGCTGATATTTGTGCTATATACAAATGCATCATCTTCGATTACGCAGTTCGGGTTATAAATGTAAACTGCTTCAAGATTATTGTTGTTTGCAAATGCACTATTACCGATGTATGAGCAGTTAATACCGAACACCAATTCACCATGGATATCGGCACTTGAAAATGCAAAATCATCAACAGTTCGTAACGATGACGGAATAGTGAGCTTTACAAGGTTTGCGCAATCAATAAAGCTGGAGTCCTCAATAGTAACAATGCCTTCGGGAACAACCAAGCTGGTTACCTGGAATCTGTTGTAAACATTCTTGAACATATTTACGTTAATCTTGGAAACGAGCGCACCCTTGGTAACGGTGCCATCCGGTGCCTTGTAATCGATTTCATACGGAATTACAATCTTTCCGCCTGCGGAATATGCTGCAGTACCGTATCTACCTTGAGCATCTACACTAAAAGTAAACTTACCATTCGGGTCAATCTTATTGATAACATTGTCCCAAGTATCGTCAATTTCATAAAATTTTAAACCATTTTTATCAGCATAAACCTTAGCAGTTGAACCGGCAACACCGTAAATTTTGGTGCCTTCCGGGAAGGCATCTTCACCGATTGCGGCTTCGCGGTTGTAGATATAAACTTCGGTAAGTGGGGTGTCTGCAAACGCTTTAGCACCGATTGTTCTAAGGTGTACAGGCAACTTAATGCTTGTTACTGCAGTGCCCTGGAATGCGGCCTCTCCAATAGAATAGCAAGCAGAGCCCTCTGCAAATGCAACGGTTGCCAAACGGCCGGAGCTCATAAATGCGCCCTTGCCGATTTCGCCCAAGTTTTTGGGCAACTCTATTTCTTTGAGCCATGTGTTATTCTGGAACGCATAGTCTCTGATAAAGTTTAATGTATTAGGTAATGTGATGTAGCGAAGCTCGGTGCAGCCTGAGAAGGCACTTGCCCGTATATCGGTATAACCTTCGGGGAGAACAACGTTATAGATGTTCGCCTTGTCTTCGCACTCTTTGAATGCGTTAGCTTTTACATAAGTAACCTTAGCATTCTTAAACTCTTCGCCGGTGCCGGGATGTGTGTAATCAGTATGTGTCGGGAATACATATTTACCGGCATTTGTATTAGCGGAAATAAGACCTGCAACACCGCAGAAATTATCGTTCGCTGACATATAGAATACAAACTGTGCGTTTGTATCTACTGTGTTGGCTTTGAGCTGAGCTGCAGCCTCGATAGCCGCGAGATAATCAGAGTATGCCTGTTCTACAGCTGCAACCTCAGTATCGATAGAAACGAACGGGTTACCATTAGCATCAGCATAAGCCTTGGCTGTAGAACCTGTAGCACCGTAAATAGTAGTGGTTGTAGGAATTGCATCACTGCCGATTATCATATTACGGTTATAAATATAAATCGACTTCAGTGTTGTACATCCCGCAAAAGCACTTGCACCCAAAGATTTAACGCCGAGCGGAAGTGATACCGTTCCCAAAGATACGTTTTTTTGGAATGCCATCTCACCTATTGTAGTGATTTTACTGTGTATAAGATTATCCGTCTCATTATCGTAACTGCCAAAGGTCAATGTATGTAAACTCAAGTTACTGTCAAACGCCTCGCCTTCGATAGCAAGTGTAGAGGACGGAATGGTAAGGTTGATAATACCTGAATCCTTGAACACAAATTTACCGATTGTTTCCAATGTGTTCGGAAGAGTAACTGTATCTATAAAGTAGTTGCTACGGAATGCATTTTCTGATAATGCTGTGATACCCTCGGAAATAACCAATTCTGCAACCGTATTTGAAGCATCTTTGTTAAAGAACACGTTTACGTCTACTTGCGACACCTTTTTGCCGTCAACAACTGCGGGGATAACTACTTTTTGTGAGAAAGGTTTGTTTTCATCAACCTTAGCATACACAGAAATCTGTCCATCGGCATTAAGCGAGAACTTATAGTTTCCGTTGTCGGTATATGTCTTAACAGACGGAATCTTTACAGGTGTATAATCAATAGAGCTTGTGGGAAGATTGCTTAAATCTAAATTCTTGAGTGAAACCTTGAAATCAAGAATAATGGGTGTGGGCAGATACTCGCCTTTTTGATCATACGTATATGTTACTATACCTGCAGTACCGTTTGTCGAAATGGCATTTGCAGTTACTTTATCTCCGTTAGGATTGTAAAGTGATGCATTATTTCCATTAAATTCTGTTTCAAATATGCGGTATGCAAATCCGCGGTGAAATTCGCTTGCTGCATAGTAATAGTCGTTTACAGCACCATCTGAAATACCCGAAAATGCTTCTCCCGAAATATAGAATGCTTTGTTCGCCGGGAAATAGCCTGCCAACACAAAGTTATCTTTATATGCCGTAGCATATCCGCTGGCATTCGAAGAACCCGGTACAAATGCACCTGATACAGTGTTTGTTACACGTCCTACAACACCTACCGCTCCACGACAGTTGGCGTAAGAACTTAAGCCTGCGGTTATGGTATAGTCAGATAAGCTGTTTACAACATCATTATCGAGAAGCGTATATGTTGCATACTTAAAGTCTCCTTCCGCACCGCCTTTGATAGATTCAAAGAGCGCTGCAGAATTGTAAGGAACAAAGCCCTTAATGTCTTTCGCCGCATTTTCCCAACCATATATGAGAGATACTTTGTCCTGATAATTTCCGCTAAAGGTAATACCTGTGTATACCGAACCTTTGTAAACAACGGTTGTTTTCCAGTCGGCTACAGATGCGCTTTCATCGCGGTAGTTCTTATCGTAGATTACATATTCATCTTCATCGGCGTTTTTAACAACGATGTATATCTTTTGTGTGCGGCCCGAGCCATCCTTAGCAGTTGCGGTTACACTGTAAACACCGCGTTTGTATGCTAAGATTTCGCCGTTTTCAATCTTAACGCCGTCTGCCACAGCACCGTTTTGAACAGCGGCAACTGCACTGTAATCAAGAGCAGATGCCTCATAAGCATACGCACCAAGCTGAATCATAAAGTTAGAAAGATTTATCTTGGTACCTGCTGTCATCGGTAATGCAGGAGAGGAAGATTTTACAATGTAAGGACCGTATTCCTCTGCGTAAGGAACGCTATCGGTTGTGATATCGTTAAGTTTTACTCTAATATAGCTAAATCTACCTGAAGTAGCGCGTACTGTAGCGATACCAATGGTACCCTTACCTGTTGTAGCGTATGCATTAACTGCAGAAGTAAGGTCGCTGCTTGTTGTTGTACCGGGGTTGAGTGTATAAACCTTATCAGTACGCGAGGGGTCAACTATACAGTTGTACAGTTCCTCATCGTTGCTGGGGGACTCGCCATTGTTAACCTGTATTTTCTTAATGGTGTCGACACCTGTATCAAGCAATACATTACCATCAATACTGTAAATATATCTATCGCCAACAAGCTTAACCGAAACATCACGAGTTTCGCTGTCTCTTGGCATATACAAACACATGTTACCGGGTTCGGTCATTACGCCGTTGTTCATATACGGCATAAGGTCATTATCATTATTCCATGTGTAATAGCCAACCTTATCAAAGCCGTTCCAATGAACACCCGAGAATACACTACGGTAGTTTTGGAATGCCACGCCGCCAAACGGGAACACCTGGAAGCCGAGAGCCGATGAGGGTTGACCCTCAAGGGGTGTTTTAAACACGGTGGTTTTCTGG
>JAZSBS010000168.1:0-9838 GCA_045602525.1 Acutalibacteraceae bacterium | reverse complement strand
ATACGAACTTGCAAAACGTACTGGTATTCAATACCAAATCATTGACAACTATTACAAAAATAAAGTCAAACGGTACGATAGTTTTGTTTTAGAACGAATTTGT
Source organism: Acutalibacteraceae bacterium (assembly GCA_045602525.1). Lineage (GTDB taxonomy): Bacteria > Bacillota > Clostridia > Oscillospirales > Acutalibacteraceae > UBA737. The sequence goes on along the minus strand of JAZSBS010000168.1, from coordinate 9,735 downwards.
ATTGCTCTTGATTGTGATATAAACGAAATAATAGAGTTGGTTAAAAACTAGCGCCCAGTTCCATTTGTGGAAAAGGGTGCTGTTTTTATTTATCATTTCGTTCCCCCTTGTTCGAATCCCTTTCTCTATATAAAAATAATACGGAACTCACCATTTGGTGAATTCCGTATTATTGGCACGCTGAAAGGGATTCGAACCCCCGACCCTCTGCTTAGAAGGCAGATGCTCTATCCAACTGAGCTATCAGCGCATATGTTGCTTTTTGCAACGCATAGTATTATATCATAACCAATCAAAATAATCAAGTATAAATTTAATATTTACTTTTAAATCATCTGCAATTATAATATTATCACAAAGTATCAAAGGTTGTGATTTTACGCAAATAAAATATATATCTATTGTTTTTGATGATGGCCCGCTTCCGTTTATGTGCGAAATAGTTGATTTGTTTGTTCAATACGGTTTTAAAGCGGGATTTGCTGTGATGGGTAATAGAGTTGACATCAACACTGAATATATGCTTAAATACGCTATTGATAACGGCTTTCAGCTTGTTGGTCACTCACAAACCCATCCCAGATTTGAAACACTTACCAATCAGCAAATTATTGATGAGATGACAATGCCCGTAAATGATATAAAAAACAGTTTGGGTTATGATATGAAAAACATAGCGCGACTGCCACACCTTTGTCGCGACGAAAACGTTTTACAAACCTGTAAAAAATTAAACCTTATACTTTTGGGGCACGGTATGCGGTGTGGTTCTGATTGGCTACCCGATGCCACTGCCGAAGCAATAGTAAAAGAAACGCTTGAAACTGCATGTGATGGCGCAATTGCTTGTATGCATGTAAAAGAACACACCTACAAGGCACTTATAACCATACTACCTGAACTCAAAAAGCGTGGATTCCAGCTTGTAAATCCCGATGAGTTGTTTATAATCAAGGGAAAAACCAATATTCCCGTTGGTGTACATATACATAATGTCAATGATATATAAAGCCAAAAGAGATTGCTGAAATTCAGCAATCTCTTTTTAATTATTCTTTGTTTACTTTTTACCTTCATAATGTGCGCTATATCACCTAAAGATTCAACCGAAAAATTGCTAACATTTTTAAGCTTTTTTTTAATTTTTAAAATCATTTCAAGCTTTTGCTGACGCTCGTTAAGTTCTTCTTTTAATATACTTTCCTGCTGGTCAAGCAATATTGATACAACGCTTGCAGGGTCGTCCTCGGCAAGCAGCTCACATATACTGTTTATGGGTAGACCCACATCACGAAGAAAGCAGATAATTTTCATTTTCTTAAGGTCTTCCTCGCTATAAAGCCGTCTGCCGCCCTCGCTCAGTAGGCTTGGTATTAAAATTCCGCGAGAATCATAATACTGAACCGTTCTTACCGACACATCACAAAGCTTAGCAATTTCTCCTGTTGTATATTTTTACATAGCATTCACCTACCTTTCGCTATGCATTATATATCATTACGCAGCGTAACAAGCAACCCCTAACGCGAGGGAATTTTTTAAAATTTTCAAAAAATTTTTTACTAAAATATATAATATCATCTTTAAATCAATTTTTTCACCCGAAAACAAAGAAAAAATTGTAAGCCCACACAAAAATTACTTGTGACAACGGCATATGTAATGTTCATTAATGAAACACATCGTTCAATTTTTGGTGTACATTTCAAACGCAAATCAAACACCGCCTAAAGTCTTTTGGCTTAGGGCGGTGTTTGATTTTATCGTATTACCATTTATCAAACGGCAGTTCTACAATTCCATCATTGTTTTGTGATGGTTGGCTTACAGTGTCCGATGAAGTGTTTTCATCTTTGTTATTATCGGATGGAGATTTTTTGTTGTCATCTGTAGACGAGCTTACGCAGCTGTTATGGGAAGTTGAATTGCCATTACCTGTTGCAGAGGATGTTGTTTTATTATCCTCTTCATTTGTGTCAAAATTTTCACCCTCAGAGTTATCCTGCTCATCGATATCAAATTCTTCCTCCAAAATAATCGCACCTGCGTCCTCGCCTTCGTTATCATTTTGCGTAATTGTGGACATATCAGATGTAAGATTTTGATCATTTTTTGTGGCACAGCCTGAAACAATCAGGCAAAACATTAAACCCAAGGCAAAGGCTATAATTTTGTTTAATCTAATCATTATTCTCACCATTCTTCATCTTCAAGCGGGAAACCGTTTTCCGGAAGGCTTGTAACAATAACGTCGTTATCGTTTAAGGATATAATTTCAATGCTGGGTTTTATAAAAATATCTTTCATTTTTCAGTTTCTCCTTAAATCACGATTATTGTGCTAGCGTTTTCTCATAAGCGGATACTGCATCACCATATTTAATCATAGAAACAAGCAAATTGCTAAGCGCTTCATTACCCCCGTCTATTTTTGTCGCAGCATAAGATTCTATGCTATAACAAAGTGTGTTGCTGACAGCGTTATCATTTTGGTCATATACTGTAACCTCTACACTCTCACGCATCTCGGTTATCTTAATGCCCGTAACATATACATAATACCTGTTTTCATAGCCCTCACGCTTAATAACATTGTTCGGATTTACGGTCCAGTCTCTACCATTGCAGCTGGCTTTAATTACAAGATTTTCTATACTGTCAGCTTCGATAGTTAGAAGCATTATTACCGAACTTGACATATAAAGGTTGCCACCCACCCAGTTGACCGTTGGGTTATCTATAGTTTTGTGTTTAAGATTTAAAATTGACTCTACGCTTGGTGTTTCGGCCGTACCCCAAGCTTTTTGCGTGTCGGTAAGGTCTGCGTTTGCAAGCTTATCAGTATTATGGTTGGTATATACCTGCGAATATGCGCCGTAATTAAGTATATCCACAAGCAATGTACGAAGCTCGGCATAGTCATCGGAACTATACTTTTCAAGCATATTATAGCAATATGTCTTTATGCTGTATTCACTTGTTTTTGATATATAGTTCACACCGTCTTTTGTTCCGCAAAGTGTAGCGTAGATAGTGTCATTTATACAGTTAGGCGCAATGTCATTAAAAGTGAATACATAATATTCGCCGCTTTCGGTATAATCGCTAACTGTGTAATATTCATCAAGGAATGTAAATCTAATATAAAGGTCGTTATACCCAAGTGTACTGATAATGCTCTTTTTAATCATATAGTTTACGGCAATGCTATCCGTAAGGGTTATGCTTGCACCCTCGAATATATGCTCGCCGCAAGGCCAACCGCATATATCACAAATACTATCGCTATTACTGTCGATATGATTTACACTGTTATATATTTTACCGCAATCAAGACAAATGTTTGCATGGGTGTTTTCACTTATATAATAATTGTCTGATGCTGTGTGAACAGCGTCTTCGCTGTTATAGATAGTGAATGTGTCAAACACGCTCATATCGTCAAGAAAATACGCGGTCACAGTAAACTCGGTATCAGTAACTTCAATGTGTATAGCGCTTTTGCGTTGCTCGTAATTTTCTGCGGCGATGTATCCGTCATTTTCATAGTAGCCCTTTTCATAAAATTTGCTTCCTGTTGAAGAGCTAGCGCAGATGTATTGTACGCCCTTGGGTGAGATTACGTAGTTATCGGTTACAACATCATCACTTACCGTTGTGCTATTAAGCATTAATTGGCTACGGGCATAAAGATGCTCGTGACCGCTAAGTACTACGTCAATACCCACATCTGCAAATACGGGAGCGAGTTTATTACGTATGTTAATGGTGTTGGCATCGGAAGCGTGATAACTGGTTGCAAAAAATGGTGCGTGAACAATTACTACCTGCCAGGTAGTGTTTGGATTTGCATTGATAGTTTTGCGTATAAATTCCTCATGTTGTTCTAATTGGGCGGTGGTGCCGGCTTCAAAATTTATATTCATAAACAACGTATCATTATAAATATACCAATAATTACCGCCAGCCATTGTTACACCGTATTCAGAGCTTTCATTAGGTAGGTTATAATGTTCTGAATAAGCGGTACCCTTGCCTTGACTGCTGTAGGAATCGTGAACGGGTCCTATTGTAGTGGCAACTGCATTAGAAGCGAGTTCGTCGGCAATAAACAAATCATATTGTTCCTCTGAATCGGGGGTAGTAATTTGGTCGCCTGCGGATACAATAAATTCTGCATCAAATTTTTCATCAATTGTTTCTAATGTATCAATCCATTCGTTACCGTGTTCGGTCGTGCTTATTTGAGGGTCGCCTACAAATACAAAATCATAATCTTCAAAACTACCGACGGTAAAATAATATAAATCTGAATATTTTTCGTCTACTACAAGGCGATAAACGTAATCGGTGTTTTCGCTAAGATTAGTAAGCGTTGCCTTGTTTGTATAGTAGCCTACCTTGTTAGTGGCTTTGGCTGTTGAGGCTGTTATAGTTTCATATTCGGTAGGGAACGCGCCGTCTATCATATCAGTAGCGGGCGCAAATTGTACGGTGCTTGTCTTGTTTGTAATGGTATACCACGTAAGGTTTCTTTGTGTTTCGTTAGCACCGACATTCATAATCACGCTTGAAAAAGTAGATGCATTCGGATCTACCGTAATAGCGGTCATAGAATCCATACTAAAATATATATCAGAACTTGATTGTTGATTGTTGTGCACTTCAACCGCAATTATGTTTTCACCGTTTTGTAATATTCCTGCAAGATCATCTGCATCCAAAGTAAAAGACTGACCTGCTGTGGTCATTTCGGCATAATAAAGATTGGTGGTTTTGGTAGAATAATCGCCATCACGGGAATCACAAACAACGGTACCATTAATATAAACCACCATACCGTCATCGGCATAAATTTTGAATTCTAAGCCCGACAACGCTTCAACACCACTTAAATTCAGTGTGGTACGGAAGAAATATGCAGGAATAACCGGTGCTGCAGCACCGTCTTTGTAAAGGTTAAGTAAAACTGTAGGTGTACCGCAACCGTTAACCGCTGCAAGCGCACCTGCCTTTGAACCGAATTTGCCCGATGCCTTTTTCCAACTGCTGTCGTCAAAATCTAACAGTGTCCAAGCTTGTAATGAATCAAGGCCGTTGGCAGGGTCGGTATTGTCGTCAAGATAACGCCATTCGGTTGTAGTATCTATAAGCGTTTTTGAACCTATTGAGCTAACATCTATAGTCGGAACTATTCCGCTTATTCCACAAGCACAACCTTGGGTATCGCCATCTATAGTTTGAATATTATGGAATGCTCGAAGCACGGGATAGGAAGTTGTAGCAAACCAAACATCCCAATCAAGTAATGGCATAGCCGCCTTGCCCGCAGCACCGGTTGGAGCGGTATCACCGATTGACATAATAGTGCCTTCGGTGTATGTTACGCCTACTGCAGATAAATCTGCATCGGTATATACTTTTTCGTACACTTTTGCTTCTTTAATATTGGCACCGGTTGGAAACGGAAACGCGTCTAAAAATATGCAGTTTGTAAATTTGCAATTTTTTGAATTTAATGTAGATGCAATAGCAAAGCAACTGCCTGGGTTAGTTGCATGCGTAGCTGCAAGCTCATTACCATACACAATACAGTTTTTAGCGGTTACAACGGGAAATGAGTTAGCGCTACTGTTATACATAAAACCAAGCAAAGCACCTGCGCCGTCACCGTTACGACCGGAGGCTATATAGTTATTTGAAACCTCACAGTTTTCAATGTTGATAGATACCGGGTTAGCACCCTCTCCCATACAAGAACCAACAAGTCCGCCACCGCCCGCACTGCCTTTTAAATAAGAATTTTTAACGGTTACATTTTTTATTGTTACACTACCTGACGCATAAGGAAATAATCCACCTGTGGAATCGTCACTGCGAATACCGTAAATTGTAACACCGTTGCCGTCAAAACTTCCTTTAAAATGTCTTGATGAACTGGTAGAAACCTTTGCGGCACTTGTGCTTGTGTCTTCAAAATAATTTTTAATCTCAGCCACGGTTGTCATATTAGCAACCGTTTCGCCGCCGTTCATATAAAATGCTTTTATGCCGTTGGCTACCTTAAAATATGCGCCTGCGGTATCGATTGTCTCGCCGTTGTAGGTGCACTGAACACGCATAAGCATATACATTTGGTTAGCAGTCTCAATTATATACGGGTTACTTTCGGAATTGGGACTGTCGGGGTCAAGCAATGAAACCTCGGCATCACGCGCCGTATATTCGCTCACACTACCTGCGCATACGGGAAGACTTAATTTGTTTACTATGCCGCAAGCACAACCTTGGATATCGCCATCTATAGTTTGAATATTGTGGAATGTGCGAAGCACGGGGTAACCTGTATTTGCAAACCAAACGTTATCCCAATCAAGTCTTGACATAGCATTTTTACCCGTGGCACCGGTTGGGTCGGTATCGCCGATTGACATAATAGTGCCGTCAGCGTACTCTACACCAACACCAGACAAATCCGCATCTGTATATACGTTTTCATAAACCTCTGCTTTTTGAATATTTGCGCCACTCGGGAATGGAAATTCGTCTAAAAAAATGCAATTTGTAAATTTACAGCCCTTTGAGTTAAGTGAAGCCGCAATAGCGTAACAAACTCCTGGTTTGGTTGCATGCGTGGCCTCAAGCTCATTACCGTATACTATACAGTTCGTAGCGGTTACAACAGGATATGCGTTTGCTGTATTATTATACATAAAACCAAGCAACGCCCCTGCTCCTGCACCATTACGCCCGGAAGCAATATAGTTGTTAGAAACCTCACAATTTTCTATGGTGACAGATACCGGGTTAGCGCCACTTCCCATGCATGAACCAACAAGACCGCCGCCTCCTGCACTACCTTTTAAATAAGAGTTCTTAACAATTACATTTTTAATTGTTACATTGCCTGATGCATATGGAAATAATCCACCAACGCTATCATCACTACGAATACCATAAATTGTAACACCGTTACCATCAAAACTGCCTCTAAAATGGTTCCCACTATTTGAACCAACTGTTGTTGCACTCGTATTTGTTTTTTCAAAATATTCTTTAACTTGTGAAACTGTCGTCATATTGGCAACCGTTTCACCGCCATTCATATAAAATGCCTTTATACCATCAGCGACCTTAAAATATGCGCCTGCAGTGTCAATTAATTCACCATTGTAGGTACATTTCGATCTCATAAGCGAAAACATTTGGTTGGCATTTGCTATTATGTATGGATTACTTTCAGAGTTGGGGCTCGCTGAGTCAAGCAACGAAACCGCATCTCCGCGTGCTGTATATTCACTAACGCTTCCTGCGCATACAGGTGAAGCCAGAGCATCTGCCGTAAAGCTCACACCTGTAAAAAGTGATGTTGCAAAAATCGCAATCACTATCACAAGGCTTAGTGCGTATTTACAGCTTGTAAATATTTTTTTCATACGAAAACCTCTTATCATTATAATATCTCAAAACATATTGTAATTTATATTATATTATGATATTATTACGATATAAAGGTAGAATGCTCTCACAAATTTATACTATCTTACGATTCAGGAGGCCATATATGATTAGGTCATTAGGTGTTAACGCCATGTTGGAAAACGGTTCATTCAGTAAAAAACGGAAAAGAACATATTATACAATATTTTGTTTTTTAACACCATTTGTTTATCTCAGCAATAATAAGCTTTGTAAAGGCGAACGCGGAGACATCCTGATATACGCTCCTAATACCACCATATATTATGGCGCATCAGCTGATACCACCGGACCGCTTATACTCGATTGGATGATTATGTCCAACGGCAAATTCGAGGAACTGCTAAGCAAATATCCGTTACCTCTAAACGAACCCTTCAATACGGGTGAACGTTGTCTCGTTCATGAATATGCTAAAAAACTGTATCCAGAATGGAGTTCAAATAAAATAGGTCGCAACGATCTAATTCAAAGTTCTATTACAGAAATGATTATAAATACCCACCGCATCTATAGTAAAAAACAACATTTTAATAACCCGAACAATAAAATCACATTTGCCAAGCATAAGATAATGTCAGATATTAAAAAGAACTGGACACTTCAAGAAATGGCGGATTTAAGCGGTTATTCTACAAGTCGTTTTAGTGAATTGTATTGCAAGCAATATAATACCTCGCCTGTAAACGATCTTATAAACCATCGTATTGATCTTGCTAAAAACCTTTTGTTATTGAGCAACCAGTCGGTATCGTGTATTGCAGAAACTTGCGGATTCAGCACAATAAATTATTTTTCAAAATATTTTAAAAAGGTTACTGGCTATACACCAAGCGAATATGCAAGTTTATTTAACATAAAGTAAAACAAAAAATAACCGTTTAATAAAAAGTAAAGAAAATTTTTACAACCATCACAAAAATTACCTTTAATAAACAAAATTTATTTCCACAAGATAATATTGCAAACGCAAAACAAAATTTTGTGTATGTAAGGAGTGAAATACGATGGCTAAAAACGTAGTACCTGAGGCTAAGGAAGCTCTCAACCGTTTTAAGATGGAAGCTGCTAACGAGGTTGGCGTAAATCTTAAGCAGGGTTACAACGGCGATTTAACAAGCAAACAGGCTGGTTCAATCGGCGGTCAGATGGTTAAGAAGATGATCGAATCTTATGAAAACAGCATGAAATAAGCTGTAAACAAATACAGCTAACCAAAGGGCGCCGACATATATTGATGTCGGCGCTTTTTAAAAGAGTATATTTTAATTAAAACAGACTCAAACTAACAATATAAAAATATTGAAGAGGTGAAATTAAATGTTTGATAAAATCTGTTTAATCCTTGCTATCATAGGCTGTCTTAACTGGGGTCTTGTAGGTCTTTTCAGTTTTGACCTTGTTGCATGGATTTTTGGCGGAACAGGGGTGCTGCTAAGCCGAATTGTCTACACCATAATCGCTCTTGCAGGTGTGTGGTGTATTTCACTGCTTTTCAGAAGCGAACACAATCGTCACGCAGTAACTGAATAGCAAAAAAACGGCTATCTTACTTAACGTACGTAAGGTAGCCGTTTTTAATTATTTTGTTCCCGTAGAACCAAATCCATTTGTCGCGCGAACGGTATCTTCTAAAATATCGGTTTCAACAAATTGGGCTTTCATATACGGCATTATCACCATCTGTGCCACACGTTCACCGACTGCTATCTCCTGCGTTTTATCGGAATGATTATGAATTGGAACCATAATTTCACCGCGATAGTCACTGTCTATAACACCGACCTTGTTAGCAGGAGCAAGTCCGCGCTTGGTTGCGATGCCGCTACGCGCAAACACAAATCCCGCATAGCCATCAGGTATCTGCATAGCAATACCCGTATGAATAATAACTGTTTCACCCGACTTAATTTTTATATCCTCATCAAGCAACGCATATAAATCTGAACCGGCAGAAAAAGGTGTGCCAAAGCTTGGCACAATGGCGTTATCGTTAAGTTTTACAAATTTTACAGTAGTCATAAGTATTCTCCTTAAAGGCGAATTTTACTAAAAAAGACATCCCTAAGGATGTCTTTTTCTGGTCCGAGTGACAGGACTTGAACCTGCGGCCTCTTGACCCCCAGTCAAGCGCGCTACCAGCTGCGCCACACCCGGATAGTGTGATTATTAATTTATTCGATGTTTAGCACCAGACCCCGCAAGAGCAAGCATCCAGCTGCGCCACACCCGGATAGTGTGATTATTAATTTATTCG
>JAZSBS010000167.1:0-5303 GCA_045602525.1 Acutalibacteraceae bacterium | reverse complement strand
TAACGGATTATACAGGTGGCGCAAATTTTCTTCTGAAACTCGCCCAATCATAATATGAGGATTGTTTTCGTTATCACGAATAACCGTACCGTGACAATTTATCCAAACCTTTTGACCATCACGGTTAACCCAACGATAATTCATATTATGAGTATCTTTCTCACCCTTGGCAATCTGTGTGAGGCTTTTAAGCACCGCTTCGCTGTCAGCGGGATAAATAATCTTAAGCATATCAGGCGTACTGTTTGTTTCACTACCGTTTTTACGGATATCATAATACTTATCAATATCGCCAAAAAACCAGCGGGTATCCGCCTTGATATCCCAAATAAAAAGATAATCATCGGTTGAACGATTGATAGTTTCTACTAACTTTAATGTTGTTTCAAAACCGTCAGTTGTTTTTAAGAAGTTATCCATGATACTCACCGTTATACTGGATTAAGGTGGCGTCTTCAACACCATCTAAATCACGTATTTTATCAAGGAAGAACATATCGTTATCTTTACAATAAACCTCAACTGCCATTTCGGTTTTGCCCTTGCGAACAGTTTTAGACTTGACAAAATATTTCATTTTTCCAAAGGTTCGGATAACGTTATCGCCAACCTCATCACCCTCATAGTGAATTACAGCAATATAAATTCTACCCTTTTGCTGTTTGTTATAAAACAGAATAATCATTCCTATCATAACACCCGCGGTTATTGCAACCAACAAATACATACCGGCTCCCGCGGTAATTCCCGTTGTTATTGCCCAGAAAAGATACAAAAGGTCAAGCGGGTCTTTAACTGCGGTACGGAAACGAACGATTGATAACGCACCGACCATACCGAGAGAAATAACGATGTTAGTACTAATAGCCAGTGTTACCATTGCGGTAAGCACCGTCATACCGACAAGCGTTATTGCGAAACTTCTTGAATAGATAACACCAACGTAAAATTTGCTGTAAATAAAATAAATAACTGCCCCCATAAATACAGCCGTCAAAAGACCGAGCGCAATACTTGTAAGACTTGCCCCGTCGAATGCGCCCGATTCAAGTATTGACTTTTTGATAAAATCCTGAATACTCATTAAAATCCCCTCCGTTTAATTCTCATACCAGTACTTAAAACTATTCATATATTCTGTTTTTTCATAACATAACACATATTTTGAAACCGCAGTAAATTCAGATGCTCTGTCGGGAAGAATTTCACGTACAAACTGAGGTAAAAATTCAGTAAATTTAACCTCCATTACGCATTTCCCCGGTTCCAACACCGACAAGGTTGGTAGCGTACTGTCAAAAATATCATAACTGCCGACAGCAGCTCTGACATCCATATCAAAGGTAATTCTGACGGTTCCCTCGTCAAGTATCCACGGTTCTCTGTCGTAATCCACTATTGTGCGCGGTCGCATCATATTGCTTACACATTCAATGTAAAACTCTCTGCAAAGAGGTTTGTCGCTATGTAAAAGAAATTCATAATCGCCGTTGATTATCTTGTAAACTTCTTCCTTTGTCAACGAAGCCGATTCTTTGAAAATATATGCGCCGAACTTCTTTTTCCTTTCGAGTTTTATGCTGCTGTCACCGCAATCGTAAATACGAATACGGTATTTTTTTCTTTTGAGAACTCCGGCATCTTTTTCTTCATAAGCAGATTTATACATATCCTCAAAATAAAGACTTCGTATCATATATCCGCCGTTTTTTGCATGTTTGTCGAGTTTTAGCATTGGGTCTAAACGTTTGCAGATGAGTTCCTTTTGAGCGGTATCAATAAGATATTTCCACTCGTTTCTATAACGTTCAGTCTTCGGCATAGGTATCCTCCACAACCTTACCGTTATTGTCGACATAGAAACATTTTGTACCGTAAATCTTTCCTAAATCAAGACGGTAATAATCAAAGGCATACTGTTTTTCTCCGCTTTCATTTGTCGCGGATACACGCATAAAATACTGACCCGCAGGCAATTTTTCAAACTTTGCAGTCGGTATTGAAATATCTGTATGTTTTACTATTGGACTTGCAAAATTATAATTCCTTGAAAGTTCAAAGGTATATGTAATATCCTCACCCTTGAAGTCATATGAGGCTTCCCATTCAACCACATATCCGTCATCCTTTGTCTGCGGAACGCCAATATAGAAAGGCATAGGCTTTTTGAGGGACGCTTTATAGCGGTTGTAGTTGTCAACAATTTCATCATTTATGCCCTTAACAACCTTATCATATTCTGTTTTTGTGAGCGGTGCATAGGTTAAATCTCTGCCCCTATAAACATAAGGCTTTAACAAATCAGCATATTTTTGTGCATATGAGTTCACAAGTTCAGGTGTCAGCGTTTGTTTAATATCTTCTACCGCCAAGTCAAGCGCTTTACGGAATTCATCTGATTTCAAGCATCTTTGGAATAAAACGTTACCCCAATAGTTACTAATGCCGCTTTCCCATTCCTCATAGTCGGTTCTTCCGACAAGTTTATATTCTGTGCGGCGAAGCATACCGTCAATATCCCAAGGAAGAATATACCATCTATCCACGTTTTGTGGGCTATAAATATAAAAGTTTCGGCTTTGAGTATCAATATTACCCACCATTAGATTGAATGCCATCCAATAGGCAATATTCTCCATATCAAACTTTTCTTCTATAATTTTTTCTATGGGTGTCGAAAAGTCATTAACCGCTTCAAGCATATTTATAAGCTTTGTATGGTCATCGTCACCCTTAACCTCAAGAATTTCTTCGAACTTTTTAAGGTCGTATTTAGGGTCATCTTTTAGCACGATAGTATCTTCATATCGATAAAACTCACAGAAATTCACCTTATAAAGATGACCTCTGTTATCAAGTCCATGGGCTTTTAGAGCGGTTTTATTGAGTTGTTCCACCTGTGTATAAATACCGTAATCCTCAAATTTTGCGTTATTTCCCTTTGTTGTATCCTTGACAAAAAGGCGTACAAAGGTAGTGCGTAGTCCCATAAGTTCATCAATATGTGATAAAAGGTCAAAAGCGAGTTTGTTTCTGAATCTCAGTCCATCACCCTGATGCTTATTTAAAGCGATAGTGGTTTGTCCACGCCAATCGCCTTTATTATCTTTTATACTGATTTTATAGTTTTTTTGCGGGTTTCGGCTTGAAGATTGGCCTCTTATCTGAACTGTACAGTTAGGGGCTATCTGTCCGTATCCTAACTCTCCTGGTATAAGACCTTCTTCGTTTCCTACCTGCAAAAGTCCTGCAACTTTATAGCGGTCAACACCCATTTCATCATAGTCGTATGCAGAGTAGGTATTGATTTCTTCCCAAGTATGATTAGTACCCTCTCCCTCATTACCGCTTGAAACGGTAAGATACATCGTTACAATTTCGGTATTATCATACTGACTATATAAAAGGTTTTTATCGCGGATATGAATATCAGTAGAGACTTCAATATCCTGTGCATCTATTTTTGTGCCAAGGTTGGTATTGGCTGCTTCCTCTATATTTTGACAACCAACAAGCGCAACCATCAACACCAAGGTTAAAACAACCGACAAAACACGTTTCATTACCATTTTATCTCCTCTCAAACCTCTCTTCAAGAAATACTCCAATACGCGCAAATAATCCCGAACGGTCTTCTGCAACAAGGGGTTGTACCGACAAAATATAGTACGGCAGTTTTTTTGTGAAATAATCAAGTCGAAGGGCTGTGACAACAACAAAAACCATTGCGGCTATCAAAAATCCAAAGCCGTAATAAACATTTGAAAACAGTAATGACACAATTGTTAATACTATGGTGGATATTGCAAATATGGCAGTTGTGACACAGGCACCTTTATAATCGGTAAAATAAAGTAAAATCAGCATCATCATATTACCGATAGCATAAAGTCCATACGCTACGCAAAGCGTTCTGAAATATCCCCTCATTATCTCATTAAAGCCGAGGGGCAACAAATCAAGCAAATATCCACCGAGCGCTATACAAGCGGCTGTAAATAAAAGTTGTTTAAGCGATGTATAGAATATTTCGGTTTTAAGGGTATCCAGCATTTCCTTTTCCGACTGCAAAATGTCCTTTATAGTGCCTTTGTCATTATAAAGGCTATAATGATTTCGGTATTTTGGATAGAAATTAACCTCAACCGAAACAACGAAATTCACCGTTGTCATAAGAGCGGTCATGAAGGCAAGTAAAGCCGGAACGTCGTGCCAGGGGGCTCCGTAAAAAAGCCCGTGAACGTGAACCTTTATATCAGAAAACCACATAATTACAAGGTGCGAAAACATACCGATATTCATAAACAATCCTGAAAGTGCAAGTGGTAAAAAAGCATCTATCCATTTTAAGAATGTAAAAGCACCAAGAGAGGTGTGCGGAAAATATCTGTGTAATAAAATAACATCCCAAACAAGCATTATACCGTAACCTACAGATACCGCAAATAAAAGCGATTCTATGACGGGAAGTTTAAGCCATAAAAGTAATGCGCCAAGCAGTATGGACACCGCAACCGAGGTTAAAAAGGACATAAAAATTCCTTTGTAGTCTTTAATTGCCGAAAGAAAGCTCATTGCATTCCATACAATTATTAGTTCTCCAAAAAGAACAAAACATAATATTCCCTGAATTAAAGTAGCACCCGAAAACAAAAGGAAAATTCCGTATAAAACACTGCCTACAGCCATCATTATAACCGTAGAGCCCCAAAAGCAAGGCAAAACAGCATGATTTTTTTCTTCAAAAAGCATATCCGCTACATATCTGGTAACTACCATAGAAAAAAATGATGTTACTGTTACAGAAGCCAAAAGTGTATATGTTATCATACAGATAAGCAGTTCTCGGTCGGCAGTTACTGTATTAAAGATTGTACAGAGTGCCATTATACCAAGGAGCAGAATTACTCCGAGTAGCATAGGACCTGCGCATATAACGGTAGCATAGCCATATGCTTTTGTGGTATTTAGTACACCTTTTTTATGAAAAAGTCTTTTCAGTTCAAAGCCTATGCCTGCCACTCGGTTTCCACCTCTTTGTATAAATCTCTGTATTTGGTGAGCATTATATCATACCTAAAATACTCATAGGCTCTTTTTTGCCCAATTTCGCCCATTTTGAGCCGTAATTCTCTTGACTCACAGAGCATTTCCATAGCGTCTGCCAACTTTTCACGTTGCATAGGCGGAACAAAATATCCCGCTTTTCCCAAGGTATCGTTAGGACCGCCGTCTAAAAGCTCATTACAACATCCAACGTCGGTAGTAACGCAGGGGCGTCTTGCCGCAAAGGATTCTAAAAC
>JAZSBS010000166.1:0-9920 GCA_045602525.1 Acutalibacteraceae bacterium | reverse complement strand
AAACAAAAAAAGAGACCTTGAAAGGTCTCTTTAAAACTATTACTTATTAATGATTTTTGGGGTGCAGCCCTCGACCGCGTCTACGGTGATGACAATGCTTTCAACGTCATCTTTTGACGGCATTTCAAACATAAGGTCTTGCAGAGTACTTTCTATTACAGAACGCAAACCGCGAGCACCTGTTTTGTTTTTTATGGTAAGCTCGGCAATTTTTTCAAGCGCAGCTTTTTCAAACTCCAACTTAATACTGTCAAGGGCAAAAAGCGCCTGATATTGCTTGACAATTGAGTTTTTAGGCTCGGTCATAATGCGGATAAGCGTGTCCTTATCCATAGCATCAAGGCTTGTTATGACGGGCAATCTGCCGACAAGTTCGGGAATAAGACCAAACTTTACCAAATCCTGATGTGTAGCCAGTTTACACAAGCTTTGTGCTTCAAGGCTTTTGGGCGATTTAACATCGGCGCCAAAGCCCAAGCTGCTGCCGCCCATACGACGTTCAATTACCTTATCAATACCGTCAAATGCGCCTGCGCAAATAAACAGTATATTAGTGGTGTCAATCTGTATAAATTCTTGCTGGGGATGTTTTCTGCCGCCCTGTGGTGGCACATTGGAAACAGTGCCCTCAAGAATTTTAAGAAGCGCCTGTTGAACGCCCTCGCCGCTAACGTCGCGTGTAATTGACGCATTTTCGCTTTTGCGTGAAATTTTATCAATTTCATCGACATAAATAATACCGTGCTCTGCCTTTTCAACATCGTAATCGGCAGCCTGAATAAGACGAAGTAAGATGTTTTCGACATCCTCGCCAACGTAACCCGCCTCGGTAAGAGTGGTAGCGTCGGTTATAGCAATCGGCACATCCAATATTTTTGCCAAGGTTTGCGCAAGCAAGGTCTTGCCAACACCGGTAGGACCAAGCATTAACACGTTGCTTTTTGCAAGCTCAACATCTAAATCCTCGTTTTTATAAACGCGCTTATAGTGGTTATATACAGCAACGGCAAGTGTTTTTTTCGCCTCGTCCTGCCCTATTACGTATTCATCAAGTAAAGCCTTTATTTCTTGTGGCTTTGGTAAAACCTTTTGTGGTTGTTTTTTACCCTTCTTTTTCTCTTTGTATGCGTTTTCATCATCAAAAAGTAAGGAAGAACAAAAGTTTATACAACTATCACAGATGTATACACCCGGTCCTTCAACAAGGCGCATAACCTCGTCCTGCGTTTTGCCACAAAATGAACAACGTATTTCTAAATCCATATCTTTGGACATTGGTTATACCTCTTATCTTTTAGTAATAACCTTATCTATCAAACCGTATTCAGCCGCTTCGGCTGCTGTCATAAAGTTATCGCGTTCGGTATCCTGCTCGATAACCTCAATCGGCTTACCTGTGTTTTCGGATAAGATTTTATTGAGGTTGCTTCTGGTACGCTTAATGTGATTAGCGTGGATAATAATATCACTCGCTTGACCCTGCGCACCGCCTAAGGGCTGGTGTATCATAATTTCACTGTTAGGTAATGCAAAACGCTTACCCTTAGCGCCCGATGATAAAAGAAACGCGCCCATAGATGCCGCCATACCCATACAGATTGTACTTACATCACACTTGATGTACTGCATAGTATCGTAGATAGCAAGACCCGCCGAAACAGAGCCACCGGGGCTGTTGATGTAAAAGCTGATGTCTTTATCTGGGTCCTGACCCTCAAGGAACAAAAGCTGAGCAATAATTACACTAGCAGACGCATCATCGACCTGACCGTTAAGCATAATTATTCTGTCATTAAGTAAGCGAGAAAATATATCATAAGAACGCTCACCACGACTTGTCTGTTCTACAACATAGGGAATTAAAGTCATATCCATAGCAAAATACCTCCAATACTGTATATTATGAACTGAAATTTAAATTTATAAACAGATTATTCTTCGGTCTTCTTTGCGGCTGCTTTTTTAGCCTCTTTCTTTTCGTCAACTGCATCGGTGATTACAGCGTTAGCCTTTACAAAGTTAATAGCCTTGCCAACTGCCACGTCCTTTTCAACTTCAGTTGCGGGAATTGCAGCTTTAACCTGTTCAACGTCTACGCCGTAGCCTTCAGCAATTTTAGCATACTCTGCCTCCACAGCTTCCTCGTCAGCCTTAATACCTTCAAGCTCAACAATCTTTTCTAACGCCAGACGGTACTTAACCTGCATCTCTGCTTGAGGACGGAAGGTCTCGCGGAACTGCTCGATTGTGCTACCTGTGTACTGAAGATATAAATCAAGGCTCATACCCTGTGACTGCAAACGGTAACCAAATTCCTCTACAGACTGGTTAAGACGGTTTGTAAACATAGCCTCTGGGATTTCACCCTTGATGCCGTCAACAATCTGCTGAACAAGAATATTTTCAACCGCTTCCTCTGCAGCCTTCTTTTTACGCTCGGTAGCCTTTTTCTTAAGGTCTGCCTTAAGCTCTTTAAGTGTGTCAAATTCGCTTACATCCTTAGCAAATTCATCATCTGCTGCGGGAAGCTCACGAAGCTTGATTTCGTGTAATTTTACCTTAAACACTGCGGGCTTGCCTGCAAGGTTTTCTGCGCCGTATTCTTCGGGGAAGGTTACGTTAACATCAAACTCGTCGTCAATGTTTTTGCCGATAATCTGATCCTCAAAACCGGGGATAAACTGACCAGAGCCAAGTTCCAAAGAGTGACCCTCTGCCTTGCCGCCTTCAAATGCTACACCGTCCTGGAAGCCTTCAAAGTCAATAACAACTGTATCGCCTTTTTTAGCAGCTCTATCTTCAACAGATACCATACGGGCATTACGCTCTTGCAAAGACTTGATCTCGGCATTAACCTCTGCAGCCTCAACCTTAACGAGAGGACGCTCTGCCTTAAGACCCTTGTACTCGGTAAGTTCGATTTCAGGGTATGTAGTAACGCTTACCTTAAAATCTACACCGTCTTCCTTAGAAATTGAAACGAGGTCAAAGTCCATCTTATCATCGATAACCTTAAGTCCAGATTCATTGATTGCAGCCTCTACTGCATCGGCGTAAAGAATATTTAAAGCATCCTCAAAGAAAACCTCACTGCCGTAGTAGGTTTCGATAATGTGAAGTGGTGCCTTACCCTTTCTAAAACCGGGAACGTTAATCTTTTTACCTTCCTTACGATAAGCTTGCTTGATTGCCTCACGGAACTGCTCGCCGTCAATAACAATTTCAAGCTGATAACGATTTGTTTCAAGCTGTTTTGTTTCTTTTAAAGTCATTTTTATTTTACCTCCGCATAAAGTCCATAAGACTCCATAATAAATTAAGATGATTATACCATAAAATAGGAAAAAATCAAGGCTTTTTTACTGACATATTTATATGAAAATATATGTTTTTAATTGATTTTTTCAAAGTTACTACACTGTGATATGAAAATAGGTGTAAAATTCACACCGTCGCACGCTGTAAGCCTTAGTTTAATTCCGTTATATTCACTTACGGTGTTATATATCCCTTTTCCGTGTACATGACCGTAATAAACCTGTTTTATTTCATATTTTTTCAATACTGCGATTATCTCGTCACAAACAAACTCTGCGTATACAGGCGGATAATGCAGAAAAACTATAGGTGTGACGCCTGCATCAATTGCTTTTTTTATAGATGTTTCAAGTCTGCCGCATTCACGTAAAATAACCTTTTGGTCGCGTTCGCCTGTGCCGTCGTAAATCCAACCTCGAGTACCACAGATTGCAATATTTCCGTCTGTGTAACTGTTGTTGTGCAAAATTTTTATTGTATCAAAATTATTTTCTGCAAAAAATTCATTAATTTTATTTGCGGTGCCCCACCAAAAATCATGATTACCTTTTAAAATTATTTTTTGCCCTGGAAGATTATTTATAAATTCAAAATCAGGTTTTGCTTGTGTTAAAGATAATGCCCATGAAATATCTCCGCCAATAACTACGGTATCATCGGAGTTTACTAATTTTTTCCAATTGTTTTCGATGCGCTGGACATAGTTGTCCCATCCGCCAAAAATGTCCATTGGCTTATCTTCACCGAGAGGTAAATGCAAATCTGAAATTGTAAATAAATTCATTTTTGATGTTTCACCTGCCTTGTATATTAGTTTAAAAATTACAAATAATAAATTTGGCTAAAAGCCGGAAAGGAAGAAGTAAATATGGATAAAATGTCAAGCTGTAAAACCGAGAGCTGCATTAGCTGCTCTGTTAAAAACTGTGTTCACCACACCGAAAACGATTCCTGCTCAGCAGGTAATATTCAGGTTGGTAATCGCACCGCTTGCACATGCAGTGAAACCTGCTGTGATACCTTTAAGGCACGACAGTAAGTTTTTGCAAGAATATCCGACTCTTCACGAGTCGGATATTGTTTTTAATCAATTTTTAAACACTTGCAAACAGCCTGATACATATCAGCCTTTTCATAAATATCTTTAAATCGCGCGTTAGCAGTTTTTAGCTCTGCAATTGGCGTAGGAACTGTTGTATTTGTAAGGTTTGATAATTCTTCTACAGTGTCAAATTCGCTTTCGGGAATATTATCGGTAAGCGCCGAAATAACGCTCTTTGCAAACTTATATGGCGATGCAGTTGATGCTATAAGCACAGGGCGGTTATCACCTGTAGCATCAAGATATTGCTCATAAGCATTTATCGCAACGGCTGTGTGTGTATCGCAAAGATATCCATATTCGTCAAAAGTCTTTTTGATTGTTTCAAGCGTGCCGTTATCATCACAACAAGCGCCATAGAAAACGTTTTGCAATTTTGAGAGAACGATGTCATTTACAGCGAATTTACCCTCTTTAGCAAGATTGTTTTGTAATAAAGCAATATACTCATCATCACTGTCTGAAAGAATATAAAGCATACGCTCAAGATTGCTTGAAATAAGTATATCCATAGACGGCGATATTGTGGTGTAAAAATCACGGTTACGGTCATAAACACCTGTGTTTATAAAATCGGTAAGCACACGGTTTGCATTTGATGCACAGATAAGCTTGTTTACAGGCACACCCATTTCTTTTGCATAGTATGCCGCCAATATATTACCAAAATTACCCGTAGGTACCACAACGTTAAAACCGTTTGACAGATCATCGCCTTTAGCGAGCATATCACAGTAAGCCGAGATATAGTATATTATCTGCGGAACAAGTCTGCCCCAGTTAATTGAGTTTGCAGATGAAAATTCCATACGGTTTTGAGCCAACGTAGCCTTTATTTTATCGTCTGTAAATATCTTTTTAACACCTGTTTGCGCGTCATCAAAGTTGCCTTTTATAGCACAAACATGAACGTTATTTCCCTTTTGCGAATCCATCTGCAGTTTTTGCATAGGGCTTACACCCTCGCTTGGGTAAAATACGATTATTTCGGTGTTTTCTACATCTTTAAAGCCTTCAAGCGCGGCTTTACCCGTATCGCCTGATGTTGCGACAAGAATAACGGTTTTGTTACCGCTTGATACCTTTTTTGTTGATGTTGTAAGTAAATAAGGCAAAAGCTGTAAAGCTAAATCCTTAAATGCGCAGGTAGGTCCGTGCCAAAGCTCTAATATATTTATATTTTCACCAAGCTGTGCAATGGCAGCAGGCTTTTCGTCGTCAAAACTACCCGTGTAGGCACCATTTACACAGTAAGAAATCTCTTCATCCGTAAAATCGGTAAGATACTTTTTAAGTACGTATTCCGCTTTGCCTTTATAGTCAAGTTCAGACAGTTTAATAAAGTCGTCGTTATCCAACACAGGAATATTTTCCGGAACATAAAGACCACCTTCAGCCGATATACCGTGTGCTATTGCAAAAGCCGATGATACGGATGTTTTATTATTTCTTGTGCTTACATAATTCATTTTATTTGCCCCTTGTAAAAAAAGTTATATGCATTTTCAAAGAATATTTTATTTAAGATATTCTCACCAATTTTTCGTGATTTTAAATAATCATACAGTGCAGGCACTGATGATATATCGTAAAGCCTATCGCTCATATCGGCACCGTCAAAATCAGAGCCAATCGACAAATAATCTTCATACCCCATATCAAGAATATGAAAAACGTTTTTATACACGTTTTCAAAAACATCGCCGCATCCCAAAAATGCAGGATAAAAGCAAAGACCAAAAACACCGCCCTTTTGTACCAATTGTTTTATCTGCTCGTCATCGTTATTTCGTCTGTGATTATATATATACTCACAGCACGCATGCGTAATAATCGGCTTATCGGCAATCTCTATTGCACTATAAAAAGAATTTTTATTAAGATGTGATAAATCTGTAGCAATACCAAAACGGTTAAGCTCACCTATCACCTGCTTGCCAAAATCTTTTAAAGACGCATCTGTATCAGCGCCGCCGGCAATTTGGTTTTCACCGTTCCAGGTAAGTGTTAATGCGCGAATACCATCGTTATGTAATGTTTCTACACGACTTAAATCATCTTCGATTAAAAGCCCACCTTCAACAGTAAAAACGGGGGTCAAATTTTCGGGTTTATTTTCTAACTCTTTTTCAAAATTAGAAAGTGCATTTTTATAATATTCAAATGGTTTTTGAATACCATCTTTAATAAATATGGCAAAGCATTGGTGCCATTGCTCAAAGCTTGCCGCCTTTTTGGGAGTAACGGCAAGTTTATTATCGAAAAAACTTAAACTGTCGCGATAGCATTTATATGCCGTATCACAATGTAAATCAAAAAACTTCACAAAATCACCTTAAAATGCATTTTCAATATAGTTAATTTCAAATTGAAATTTTCCGTCTTTTTCGCTCAAAAGCGTTATCTCAGCAACATCAAGCCTTGGAGGCAGATTTGTGCGAAGCCTACGCATAAAGGTTTGCGAAGCGTTTTTTATGCGTTGCTGTTTATGCAAATCAACAGCCTCAAGACCACTGACAAGAGCATCTTTTTTTCTTGTTTTAACCTCAACAAAAGCAATACACTCTTGGTTTTCGGCAACAATATCAATCTCACCGTAGCGACTATCACGCCAGTTTCGTTTTATTATTATGTAACCCTTCGATTTAAGATACTGCGCAACAAAGTCTTCGCCCGCTTTGCCTACAGTAGCCGAACGCTCGTTACCTGAGTACATTTTTTAAAAAAGACAGACGATGGATTTCACACACACCGTGCTGCTTTATAGCCTCGTAATGAGCTTTTGTGCCATAACCCTTATGCTGTGCAAAAAGATACTGCGGAAATTTTTGGTCATATTCTAACATCAATCTGTCACGGGTTACTTTAGCAAGTATTGATGCTGCGGCAATTGAACAGGATTTTGAGTCACCCTTAACCACCGTTTCACAAGGAATGTTTATACCCTTTGGTATACGATTGCCGTCAATTATCGCAAAATCCGCCGCTGTTTCAAGTCCGTCTATGGCGCGGTTCATAGCAATATATGTCGCTTCGAGAATATTATACTGCTCAATTTCCTCTAAAGTGCCAAAGGCGATGCTGTATGACACAGCCTTTTCCTTTATAATATCAAAAAGTGCTTCACGCTTTTTTTCACTGATTTTTTTAGAGTCGTTAAGGCCCTCAATTTCACAGTTTTCAGGCAAAATAACTGCCGCCGCGCAAACGGGACCTGCCAACGGTCCTCTACCTGCCTCATCAACGCCGCATATATATTTATATCCGTTTTTTTTAGCCTCGTTTTCATAACTAAAATCGGGCATTTTATTCAACACCTTCAAGAGTAATATTACCTATTTTGCAATTTCTATATTCTTCAAGCAACATATTTGCCGCACGTTCGGTATCTGTCTCGCCGCCCCGAATCATCATACCGCGCTTTTTACCCAATAAGCACAATGCATCATAACTGTCTTCTGGAAACTCAGATATTTTATATCTTGCTTCAAGCAAATGCGGATAGTTTGGAATAAGTATCTCAAGCAACCTCATAGCAAGCAGCTCGGTATCAATAATACGATCTGTCACAGCGCCTGTAAAAGCCAAATGCTCACCCACCGTGTTGTCATCAAATTTAGGCCATAATACACCCGGTGTATCAAGCAGTTCAAGCTCTTTATCTACCGAAAACCACTGATTACCGCGCGTTACACCCGGACGGTTTTCAACCTTTGCTCGAGAACTACCTGCAATGCGGTTTATAAACGAAGATTTGCCTACGTTTGGTATACCCACTACCATAACACGAAGTGGCTTTCCAACCATACCTTTTGCTCGGTAAGATTCCAACTTATCAGCAAGTACAGTTTTTACAGTATCTTTAAATGCCGAAATTCCCTTACCGCTTTTACAATCAATCGGTATCGCGTAAATGCCCTGTGATTTATAGTATTCAATCCATTTTTTTGTGGCTCGCTCATCTGCCATATCGCATTTATTAAGCAATATTAGATGCGGCTTATCGCCTATTATCTCTTTTAAATCGGGATTACGGCTGCTTACAGGTATACGCGCATCAACAATCTCGGCAACAGCATCAATAAGTTTTATCTGCTCTACAATTTTTCGGCGAGTTTTTGCCATATGCCCTGGAAACCACTGAATAGTTTGTGTGTTATTACTCATCTATTTTACCTATCCTATCGAGCGGAAATACCCTGTAAATTGCGTGTCCTAAAATATAACGCGTATCAATCATACCGTATTCACCAATGCGAGCAGAACGGCTGTCGATAGAGTCGTTACGGTTATCACCTAAAACAAATACACAGCCCTCGTCAACAGTTAGTGGAAACACAACACCATCATTATAACTTCGAGTTGTTGGTGTCTTGGTATACGGTTCATCAAGTGCAATGCCGTCTACATAAACAACACCCTTTTCAAAATCAATGTCGACCGTCTGTCCTTCTGTGGCAATAATTCGCTTTATAATGGGCGTGTTATCATCTGTCATAGTGTAAACACTGTTTTCCTTATTACGCGAAATAACAACAATATCGCCCGCCTTTGGTGTATAAAAAAGGTTTGAAATAATAACTCTTTCCTTGTCTTGCAATGTATTTTCCATTGAAGGACCGTCAATTGTAGCAATGCGAAATAGGAAGCTAAAACAAATAATGACTACAATAATAGCGTGCACCAAAACCTCAAGCCAGTCAAAAACAAATGTTTTAAGAGGATTTTCATCTCCCTCTTCAACTATTAACTTTTCTTCTGAAGCTTCAATACTTTCAATATTTATTTCGTTATTATATTCCTCCACAAATTACACCACCAATCAAACTAAAAATAAAGTTAAGGGGACAAGGCATGCGCCCCGTCCCCCTCTCGTTAAGTCAAATTAACCGATAAGTTCCTTAACCTTTGCTGCCTTACCAACTCTATCACGGAGATAGTAAAGTTTTGCACGACGAATCTTACCTTTTCTTACAAGCTCAACCTTAGCTACAATTGGAGAATGAACGGGAAATACGCGTTCAACACCAACACCGTAAGATACACGGCGAACTGTAAAGGTTTCTGAAATACCGCTGTTGTTTTTAGCGATAACAGTACCCTCAAAGATCTGGATTCTTTCCTTCTCGCCTTCTTTAATTCTTACGTGAACCTTAACAGTGCTACCAATTAAAATCTCGGGAGCGTCTGCTTTAAGTTGAGAAGCAACTAACTCTTTAACAGCATCCATCAAATTTTCCTCCTTAAATTTTTTCAGACGTTCGTGAAACATTTTGTAACAGAGGACCATCCGCTTCAATGTCGATTTTTCGGCATTAAACCCACCTTTTAAGGCAAGGTGAAATCAAATGCTCAAATATATTACCACAACTGCATCCAAAAATCAAGTATTTTTTTAATAAAATAAAAATTTATCCGTCAGATACTTCATCCGCATCAATTTCATTATATATTTGGGTAATTTTTTCTATAATCTCATCGGCGTTTTTTATTTTGTACT
>JAZSBS010000165.1:0-4604 GCA_045602525.1 Acutalibacteraceae bacterium | reverse complement strand
GGTCACGAGGTTGCCGCACACACGCTGACACATCCACGCTTGCCGGACATTGCTGATGACGCCGAAGTTATACGTCAGGTAGAGCAAGACCGACTAAATCTGTCGGAAATTGTAGGCTATGACGTTGTTGGTATGGCATATCCCTGCGCTGGTGTAAACAATGACGACCGTGTTGCCGAGCTAATAAAAAACCACACCGGTGTTAAATACAGCCGTACTATTATCGATAGCGACAGCTTTGATGTTCAGGATAATTTGTATCGCTTTAAACCCAATGTATATCATCTTGACTTTGACAAGATGACAGAGCTTGGAGAAAAATTTATAAATATGAAACCGGACAAGCCACAAATATTTTATATTTGGGGTCATAGCTACGAGTTTGATTACCGAAGCGATTATCTTGCAAAATTTGAGGAGTTTTTAAAACTTATTGCAAATAAAAATGATATTTTTTATGGAACTAATAAAGAGGTTTTATTATAAAAAAGGCTTGACCAATCGGTCAAGCCTTTTTTGCAAAAATATGTTATATTATCATCTTTATTTATTGGTATAATCTTTGGCGGTTATATTCAACATTTTTATAAATTCTTTTGTTAATTCCGATATGTTTCTGTTGGTATGCAAAATATATCCTATAGTGTAATAATCTTCACTTTCAAGCGGTATACTGATTATTCTTCCCTCGTTAAGCTGAGAAGGCATTATGCCCGTTCCTACTGTGTAACAATCGGTGGAAAGCAATACGTTCATCAAGGTTGCTCTATCGTTAATTGCTATGTGCTTATCGCTATGAATATCTACTATCTCTTCGGCAAAAAAAGATACATTATGATCCCCTTGCTCATAAGTAACATATGGATATTTTTCCAAATCCTTTAATGTAATTAAACTCTTATTGGAAAGAGGATGATTGTTGTGAGCAAACACATGCGGAAACGCTTCTAAAAAGGGGGTGAATAACAAATCCCTCTTACTTAAATATCGCTTCATAATGCCGATATCGTTGGCTCTAATTGCAATTATACCAATATCGCAATATGCAGTTTCAACCTGATGTATAACATCATAAGTTTTCATTTCAGTTAATGAAAAATCAAAAAAGTCTTCTTTCGTTTCATCAACGAGTTTTCCAAAAATATCTGCAACAAAATCATAATGTTGTGTAGCAACATATAAACGCTTATTTAATTTCTTATTGGTATATCTATTAACAATGAAATCGTTTTGTTCTACTATATATCTGGCATATCTTACAAATTCAGCGCCTTCTTCGGTCAAATAAACACCGTTACCCGAACGCTCAAAAATCTTTATATCAAACTCTTGTTCTAACTGTCTTATACTAACTGACAGACTTGATTGTGCGACAAATAATTGTTTTGCAGCTTCGTTAAAAGAACCAGATTCTGCAATTTTGAGAACATATTTACACTGTGTTATAGTCATACACTCACCCCTTTGCCAAAGTGATTTTTGGTAACTTCCAATGATGTTTTGCTGCAAGAAGCCTTATAATAATTATTATAGGCATTGCGATAATAATTGCAAGAATTTCATTTACATTTATTCGGATAAAATAATAAATGGTACTTCCAATTATTGATGCCAATGCGTATATATGTTTTTTTAAAACATACGGCGTACTGTCTACCAAAATATCCCGCATTATGCCGCCGCCAATTCCCGTAATGACACCCATAGATACTGAAAATACCGCCATATCGGAAAAACCTGACTCACATGCCATTTCGGTACCAATAGCCGAAAATATTGCAAGACCTACTGCATCAAAAAAGTTATTAATACTTTCTATGCGTTTTTCTAAAGATTCAAACTTGCCGACATTGAGATAAGATACAATAAAAACAACGATAGAGGTTATTGTAGCAATTACTAAAACAATAACGTTTGAAAATATGCTTGGAGGAGTTTTGTTCAAAAACAAATCCCTCAATATTCCTCCGCCAACCGAGGTAATGCAACCAACAAGTACCACGCCAAACAAATCCAAACTGTGCCTTACTGCAATCAACGAGCCCGAAATTGCAAAAGCAATAGTACCTATTAGCTCCATAATAAAAATCATTGTTGTTCCATTCATAATCTTGTTAATATGGTTTACAGACCCATCTCTTTTTTTACTTCTTCAAAGCATTTTACGATATAGTTTATATCTTCTTCACTGAGTGCTGCAGACATCTGGGTTCTGATTCTTGCCTTACCGCGAGGAACTACGGGATATGAGAACGCAACCACGTAAACACCTTTATCCATCATACGTTTAGCCATTTCAACGGCCTTATGCTCATCATAAAGCATAACCGGAATAATGGGTGTGCCGCCGTCAATGACGTCAAGACCAATTTCTTTTATTTTGGTTGCAAATAATTTTGTGTTGCTAAATAGCTTTTCACGGATAGACAGGTCATTTTCTAACATATCTAAAACCTTAATTGAGCCTGCAGTAACTGCGGGTGCTAATGTGTTTGAGAAAAGGTATGGACGAGAACGCTGACGAAGCAAGTCAATAATTTCTTGTCTGCCTGATGTGAAACCACCCGACGCGCCACCAAGAGCTTTGCCAAAAGTACCGGTAATAATGTCTACTCTGCCGCTTACACCACAATGCTCTGGAGTTCCTCGACCTGTTTCACCCATAAAACCAACAGCATGACTGTCATCAACCATAACAAGTGCATCATACTCGTCAGCAAGGTCGCAAATTGCCTTTAGATTTGCAACAATGCCATCCATTGAAAATACACCGTCTGTAGCGATAAGCTTTATACGGCAATCCTTTGCTTCTTCGAGCTTTGCACGGAGATCTTCCATATTGTTGTTTTTATAACGGAATCTTTTTGCTTTGCAAAGGCGAACACCGTCAATAATGCTAGCATGGTTGAGTTCATCGCTTATTACAGCATCTTCTTCGGTAAGAAGTGTTTCAAAAAGACCACCGTTTGCATCAAAGCAAGAGGAATAAAGAATGGTATCTTCTGTTCCTAAAAATGCGCTTAATTTGTTTTCCAATTCCTTATGTAATTCTTGTGTTCCGCATATAAATCTAACGGAAGAAAGACCGTAACCGTAGTTGTCATAACTATTTTTTGCAGCCTCAATAACATCGGAATTATTACCTAATCCCAAATAGTTATTAGCACACATATTGATAACTTGTTTTCCGTCTGAGAGCTTTACTTTTGCACCTTGAGGTGTTGTTATTATTTTTTCGTTTTTTGTAAGTCCTTCTTTTTCGATTGTCTCACAGGTTTCTCTAAAATATTTAAGTGCACTTTTCATACTGTTTTCTCCTTAATCTAATTTTGTCCAGTCAAGAATAACCTTGCCACATTTACCACTGTTCATAGCCTCAAAACCTTTTTCATAGTCGGTTATATCTAATCTGTGGGTGATTATGTTTGAAATATCAAGACCGCCCTGAAGCATAGCAGACATTTTATACCAGGTTTCGTGTATCTGTCTGCCGTATATTCCCTTGATAATCAGTCCATTAAATATGATTTTTGACCAGTCAATTTTGGTGTCGCTTTTTAAAAGTCCCAAAAGTGCTATTCTACCGCCGTGAATCATGCAATCAATCATAGAGTTAAACGCAATCTCGCTACCTGACATTTCAAGTCCTACGTCAAAGCCCTCTTTAATACCTATTTCGTTCATAAAAGCCTGCAAATCGGTTTTTGAGGTATTAACTGTATATTTTATACCAAGTTTTTTTGCAAGTTCTAATCTTTCGTCGTTAATATCTGTAATAACTACGTGTCTAGCACCAACGAATTTACAAACGGCTGCAGCCATAATACCTATTGGACCTGCGCCTGTAATCAAAACATCTTCACCGGTGAGGTCAAAAGAAAGCGCGGTATGTACTGCATTTCCAAACGGATCAAATATTGAGTACATCTCTTCGGGAATATCTTTTTCGCATCGGCGTACATTTTCCTGAGGAATAACCAAATACTGTGCAAAGGCACCATCACGGTTAACACCAACACCAACGGTATCCTTACACAAGTGACCATTACCGGCAAGACAGTTTCTGCATTTGCCACAAACAATATGTCCTTCACCCGATACAATGTCGCCTATACGCCAGTTTTTTACATTTGCACCGACTTCAACAATTTCACCTACATATTCGTGACCTATAACTCGTGGTGTCTCAATTGTTTTTTGCGACCACTCATCCCAATTGTAAATGTGCAGGTCTGTGCCGCATATAGCGGTTTTATGTATTTTAATTTTAACATCATTGTCAGATACCTGTGGTTCAGGAACATCCTCAAACCACAAACCTTTCTGCGGATACTTTTTAACAAGCGCTTTCATAATACCATACCCCTTTTAAATATTATTTTAATAATATTTTATCATTTCAATGTAAAAATAGGTAATATTAAAAAACTATCAATATCGTTCAAAAAAACATTTACATAAAATTAGTTGCAAAAAAGGCTTGACCAATCGGTCAACCCTTTTTTGTTATAACAAAGTCGTTATCCAATAAATAAACCCATACACCACACTGGCAATTGTACCATACATAATTACGGGGCCTGCTATTGTGAATATTTTAGCGC
>JAZSBS010000164.1:0-14397 GCA_045602525.1 Acutalibacteraceae bacterium | reverse complement strand
GGTTGCAAAGCAGTTTAAAGATAATACCCTCTTCCTCGGCGTGCTCGACCTCTTCCTTGCGTGCGGGGAGCTCGTCCATAGAACGACGGTATACGATATACACCTTTTCGGCACCCAAACGCAACGCAGTACGCGCCGCGTCCATAGCAACGTTACCGCCGCCAACGACTGCCACCTTGCCGCCCTTCATAATAGGTGTTTCGGGGGTTTGTAGGTAGGATTTCATAAGGTTGCTGCGGGTCAAAAACTCGTTAGCCGAGTAAACGCCTTTAAGTGATTCTCCGGGGATTCCCATAAAGTTAGGTAATCCTGCGCCCGAGCCGATAAATACGGCCTCAAAGCCCATACCAAAAAGCTCGTCAACGGTAAGTGTTTTACCAATGACTACGTTGGTTTCAATTTTAACACCAAGAGCTTTTAAGGTGTTAACCTCTTTTGCCACAATTGCCTTTGGAAGTCTGAATTCGGGTATGCCGTAAACAAGCACACCACCAGCAGTATGCAGAGCCTCAAAAACGGTAACCTCATAACCGCGTTTTGCAAGGTCGCCCGCACAGGTAAGACCTGATGGACCCGAGCCTACAACCGCCACCTTGTGACCGTTTGATTCGGGCTTTTTTGGTGCCTCGGTTGCGTTCTGATTGTGCCAATCGGCAACAAAGCGCTCAAGTCTGCCGATGCCGACAGGCTCAAACTTAATGCCTAACGTACACTTGCTTTCGCACTGTGTTTCTTGTGGGCAAACTCGACCGCAAACTGCGGGCAGGGACGAGGAAAGCGAAATCACATTATATGCGTCCTCGAATTTACCGTCTTTTATTTTTGATACAAAGTTTGGTATATCAATATTTACAGGGCAACCGCTCACGCACGGTTGATTTTTACAAGTAATACAGCGCTGTGCTTCGGCTATTGCGATTTCTTCGGTATAACCAAGCGCTACCTCGTCAAAGTTATGCGCACGTACTTGTGGCTCTTGGGTAGGCATTTCGTGTTTTTTAGGATTTATAGCCACCGTTTACACACCGCCTTTCTTAAAGAGGTTGCAACTGTTCTCATATGCATGACGCTCAAAGTCCAAGTACATACGACCACGTGACATTGCCTCGTCAAAATCTACCTGATAACCGTCAAAGTCGGGTCCATCTACACAGGCAAACTTTGTAACGCGCTTGCCGTCAATATTAAGCGTTAAGCGACAGCCGCCGCACATACCCGTGCCGTCAATCATAATTGGGTTCATAGATACGGTAACAGGCGTGCCGTAAGGACGCGCCGCCTCTACCACAAATTTCATCATAACAAGCGGTCCAATGGTAATTATCATATCAAATTGTTCGCTGCCCGAGAGCATTTCGCTAAGCGGCGCACAAACGTTGCCCCGTCTTCCATAAGAACCATCATCGGTCATAATATGTAAAGTGTCAGAGCAAGATTTAAATTCGTCTTCTAAAATAACAAGGTCTTTGTTTCTGAAACCAATTATGCTTGTAACCTCAGCACCTTGATTGTGAAGCGCTTGTGCCACAGGCATAGCAATTGCGCACCCAACGCCGCCACCTACGATACAAACTTTTTTAAGTCCGTCAATATGAGTGGGCTCACCCAAAGGACCGACAAAGTCCTCGATATATTCGCCTGCATTTTTTTGATTGAGCTTATTTGTGGTAGCACCCACTATCTGAAAAATAATTTTAACAGTTCCGCGTGACGCATCAATACCCGCAACGGTAAGGGGAATGCGCTCGCCCGATTCATCTACACGCAAAATAATAAACTGACCGGGTTTTGCCTTGTTTGCAACAAGAGGAGCTTTAATTTCCATCTGCGTAACGGTGGGGTTAAGCTCTTTTTTTGTTACGATCTCATACATATAAATTGTCCTCCTGTTTTAAAGATTTTAATATTATATTATAAAAAAAGATAGATGTCAACAAAACGCACAACATTTTTAGTTGGTAAAAGAAAGCGGATTGCCACACGGCTATCGCCGTTCGCAATGACATTGGTTTAGATGCATCTATACATCTGTCATTGTGAGTGACACAAGTCACGAAACAATCCGTAATATTAAATTAATAAAGTTTTAAATCCAGCCACAAATTCTCGTAGTGCATACGAACCGACTCGGGTATATCGTGATAATACTCTGCACTTGGCATATCCTCTTGCTTGGGATAGAGAATTTCATTTTGATAATAGCAATAATCGGGGTTGTTTATTACCGCAGTATGAGGG
Source organism: Acutalibacteraceae bacterium (assembly GCA_045602525.1). Taxonomy (GTDB): domain Bacteria; phylum Bacillota; class Clostridia; order Oscillospirales; family Acutalibacteraceae; genus UBA737. The sequence goes on along the minus strand of JAZSBS010000164.1, from coordinate 12,159 downwards.
GAGGCATAGCCTATATACTCTGCATTGGCGAGCGCTATGTCGGGTTCAAGCAAAAAGTTTATATAAAGCATGGCCGCCTCATAGTTCTTTACACACTTCGGTACGCAGATAGAGTCTATAAAGATATTTGTACCTTCTTCGGGGTAAAAGAAACGTAAATCCTCGTTTACGTCAAGCATAACAAGATAGTCACCTGCATAGTAAGGACCAATTGCGGCTTCGCCAGTTTCAAGCTTGCCGTAGATTTCGTCCATTACATAAGACTGCAAAACATCTTTACCGTCTTTTAACAGCTCGCAAGACCTGTTCCATTCGTCAAGGTTAGTAGAGTTTACGCTGTAACCAAGGAGTTTTTGCGCAGTCATAAATCCGTCGCGTGGGTTGTTAAAGTTAAGTGACATATTTTTGTACTTTTCATCCCAAAGGGCTCCCCACGAATGCTCGGGCTCATCAATTAAAGCGCTGTTATAGATAATACCCACCATACCAACATTATAGGGAACGGTGTATTGCTCTGATTCATCAAAGAAAAGGCCCTTATAGCTGTCGTCTATATACTTATAATTTGACAGGGTGGCTATATCTATTTTTGATAGCATATCCTCTGATTTAAGACGCGCTATCATATAGTCCGATGGAATAACTATGTCATAGCTTACACCGCCGTTTTTAAGCTGTGAATACATGGTTTCGTTGCTTTCAAATGTGGTGTAGTTAACCTTTATGCCTGTAAGACGCTCAAACTCACGGTTAACGTCCATACAACCTTCGCTTCCGTCGGATATATATTCGCCCCAATTATAAACATTAAGCTCGGTACCCGAAAGCTTACGTGTATATGTGCCTTCTAAATTAAGGTCAAAATATTCGTATCCGCAACCGCAAAGACATAGACATAAAACAAGGCAGAGGGTAAGTGCAAACAATTTTTTAAACATTAAAACCCCTCCTTGAATCAGCCTTTGATTGAAGGGCGTTATATAGTATAAGTAACACAAATACTGCAAGGAAAATAATGGTTGAAAGCGCATAAACATCGGGAGCTACAGTCTTTTTTGTCATATTGTAAATAACGATAGGCAATGTTTGATAGTGGCCGCAGGTAAAATAACTGATAACAAAGTCATCAAGCGATAGTGTAAACGCCATAATTGCGCCTGTGAAAATCGATGTAGAAATTGATGGCAATATTACCTTAAAAAATGCCTTAACAGGTGTACAACCAAGGTCAAGTGCCGCTTCGTGAAGGCTCATATCGGTAGCCTTAAGACGTGGCATCACAGATACGATTACATAGGGCAGGTTAAATGTTATGTGTGCGGCAAGCACGGTAAAGAATCCAAGCGATTCATTAAGACCAAACAAATTGCCAACAAACACAAATAACAGCATAAGTGATATACCTGTTACAATATCGGCATTCATCATAGGTATATTTGTAACCGACATAATTACGCTACGGCTGATTCGCTTACGAAGTGCCAGAATACCCACCGATGCGGCTGTGCCCATAACGGTAGAAATAAGCGCCGAAAGAACCGCGATAATCAGCGTGTGCTGAAGCGCTGTCAGCATTGAGGTGTTGGTTGCAAGACCCTTGTACCAGTCAAGTGAAAAGCCCTCAAAAACCCATACGCTACCGCCCGAGTTGAACGAGAATAAAATCATCACCAAAACAGGCGCATATAAAAAGATAAGGATTAGTGCTACGTAAATGCGAGAAAGCGCTTTCATACAACAACCTCCTCATCATCACCAAATTTGTTCATAATAAGGGTGCTTATCAGAATAAGTATCATAAGTATAAGCGAGAGGGTTGATGCGACATTATAATATTGCGGACCTGTGTTAAACAAATATTCAATAGCATCGCCTATAAGAAGAGTCTTATTGCCGCCGAGTTTTTGTGAGATATAAAACGTGCTGACCGATGGTACAAAAACCATTGTTATGCCCGATATTACACCGGGTAAGGATAGCGGCATTATAACACGGCGAATTCTTGACCAACTGTTAGAACCTAGGTCACTTGCCGCTTCAAGCAGTGAATTATCAATTTTAGACATTGCGGTGTAAATTGGCAATATCATATATGGGATAAAGTCGTATACCATACCCAAAATTACTGCACCAGGTGTATTTATAAGCTGCAAAGGTCCTATTCCAAAAAGACCTAAAAATTTGTTTATAAGACCTGTGTTTGCAAGAATTGATATCCAAGAATATGTACGGATAAGAAAATTCATCCACATAGGCAGCATAATAAGCAGCATAATCATACGCTGACTGCTGATTTTAAGTTTGGTCATATAATAAGCCATAGGGTAGGCTAAAAGTAATGTTATAATGGTGGCAATAACAGCATAAAAAATCGAAAGTCCAAAGGCCTTTTTAAATTTGCCTATCTGCGCAAAGTTAGCAAAGGTAAACGCACCTGTGCTGTCAGTAAGCGCAAAATACACCATTATAACAAGCGGCACAATAATAAAAATCGCCGCCCAAATTATATAAGGCGCCGCAGTAACACGGCTGCCAAAACTTTTTTTATTCATCGTCATCCTCCGTAATGTCCGAAAGATGCTCCATCTCTTCGCTATATGTGCTGTAGTCGCCGTAAAGGCCTGAATATTCTGACTTTTTCATAATGTGTATTGCATCAGGCTCTATGTAAAGACCAACATTATCACCAACAAAGCACTCGTCAGTGGTCTGAATCATCCACTTAAAACCGCCGATGTCTACAATAATTTCATAGTGCACACCTAAAAAGTCCACCGATGTTACAACACCTTTAAGCATTCCTTTATCGGCAGGAACAATGTCAACGTCCTCAGGACGAACAACCACGTCTACGTTTTCGTTTTCAAGGAAGCCTTTGTCAAGGCAATCGAACACGTGGCCTGAAAATTCAGCCACAAAGTCGTCGCGCATAATACCGTCAAGAATATTTGACTCACCAATAAAATCAGCAACAAAAGCGTTTTCGGGTTCGTTGTAAATATCTTGTGGTGTGCCTATTTGCTGAATTTTTCCCTTGTTCATAACAACAACGCGGTCAGACATAGTAAGCGCTTCCTCTTGGTCGTGGGTAACAAACACAAAGGTAATGCCCAGCTGACGCTGTATGCGGCGAAGCTCTTTTTGCATATCCTTGCGTAGTTTCAGGTCAAGGGCGGCAAGCGGCTCGTCAAGCAACAACACCTTTGGCTTATTTGCAATAGCGCGCGCAATGGCAACACGCTGTTGCTGACCGCCCGAAAGGGTAGAAATACTGCGCTTTTCAAACCCGTCAAGGTTAACAAGGTGCAGCATTTCGGTAACAATTTGTTTTACTTCATCTTCTTTAAGTTTTTTTACGCGAAGACCAAATGCAATGTTTTCATAAACGTTAAGGTGCGGAAAAAGCGCATAACGCTGAAAAATGGTGTTAACCTGTCGCTTATACGACGGCACACCATTTATTGTTTTGTCTTCAAAAACCACTTCGCCACTGTCTGCATCCAAAAAGCCTGCGATAATTCGCAGCGTGGTGGTTTTGCCACAACCCGAGGGACCAAGTAGCGTGATAAACTCTTTATCACGGATTGCAAGATTCAGTCCGTCAAGCACCTTTTCTTCGCCAAATGAAACGAAAATGTCTTTAAGCTCAATAATATTAAGTTTTTCCATTTAAGCATCCCCCTTTGTCAAACACCCAAGTGTCGACAGTAGTAAAGTTTTACGTTTACCCTGCGCTGAGGCTGACGAGTGTCAATACCGTGACGAGATTGACACTCGTCAGCCTCACCCCGATTGCTTGTTTGTGTGCCCTGACAAAGGGTTTTTCATAGTTCTACAAAAAGTGAACTACGGCACACATTAGTACCAACCGTCTTTCTACACAGATGCGTTAAATTAATATTCTTATGTATATATTAACAATAATAAAGATAAGGCTAAAGCGACAAAAAGTCAAGTAAAATTTGCAAAAATTGTAGAATTTTTGGCAGGAATTTTGCGGTAATTTTTGTAAAACTTTAATTTGCTTTGATTTTCTCCCGAATGCTCGTTTTTACTTGAAATTTTATGTTTTAATTAATATTAAAAATTCAGTGTAGAGTTTATAAGATTACTATTGTAATTTTTACAATTGTAGTTTATAATAAAAGGCGAAAAAAGTCATTATTTGTAAAAATAAAATACAAATGTATTGACAAATGGAATACAAATGTAATATAATAGTAAACGGAAAGGTGAAGTAAATGGATAAAAAATTAATTATTACTTCGAAAAAGTACAGAGGCGAAACTATGGTAGTATCATCACGACTAACAAACGAACTGGTTGAAGAGCTTGATAAAATAGCAGAAAAAACCGGACGCACCAGGAATGAAATAATTCAGTTGTGTTTGGAGTTTGCTGTTGATAACCTTGAGATACAGGAGGATAAATCTAATGGCACAGATAACTGATATCATCAAGTATGAGGGCGACAATAGCACATTTATATGGAAACATCCTTGCGAGGATTTTAATAGCCTTACACAACTTATTGTTCACGAAAGTCAAGAAGCTATATTCTTCATGAATGGTCAGGCACTTGATATGTTTGGACCTGGTAGATATACACTTGAAACACAAAACATACCACTGATAGGCAAGGCTCTTAATCGTGCTACTGGTGATATATCTCCTTTTCATTGCGAGGTTTATTTTATAAATAAAACCGAGCAAATGTCTATTAAGTGGGGTACGGATTCAAAGGTTCAGTACATAGAGCCAACTTATGGTTTTCCTTTGTCCATTGGCGCTTCGGGTGAAATGAGCCTGCGCGCTGACGATAGCAGAAAACTGCTTGTGAAGTTAGTGGGAACAGAAGCTTATTTAGAACAGCAGAAATTAGTTACTTACTTCCGTTCTTTCCTAATGACAAGGGTTAAAACATATATAGCGCAGGTTATGAAGTCGAGTGCTATCAACATTTTCGAAATTGATGAGCGTTTAACTGATTTTTCTGCCGCTATAAAGAAATTACTTTTAAATGATTTTTCGGATTATGGTATTTCCCTTGAACAATTTTTCGTTACTACTATTGTCAAACCCGACGGCGATACTCAATATGAGAAGTTTAAAGAACTTCATTTCCGCAAATATGCCGATATTGCCGAGGCAAAACTCCGTCAACAGACCGAAATCATTAATGCAGAAACTGAGGCTCAAAAGACCATTATTGATTCTAAAGCACAAGCAACAAAACGTGCGCAAGAAGGATATACATATAGCCAAGAGAGAGGCTTTGATGTTGCAGAAAAGGTCGCAGAAAATGAAGCAGTTGGAGAGTTTACCAATATGGGCGTAGGCTTTGGTACTATGGCTGGTGTTGGCGGTGCTGTTGGCGGTATGGTAGGCGGCGTAATGAACGACACTTTGAATTCCGTTATAAATCCGCAAACAACTATCACACAGCAAGTATCAGTCTTTTGTGAAAACTGTGGCGCAAAAATAAATATCGGTGCCTTTTTTTGCGAAGAGTGCGGAATACCTGTTGCAAAAGCAAACGATACCTGTAGTAAGTGCGGATACAAATTTGAACACCACGGCAAGTTCTGCCCTAAGTGTGGAACCAAGCGAGAGGTGTAAATTATGAAAAAGACATTTAAGTTTTATATATCAGTTTGGGCTATAAGCGTTTTATTATTTAATGCTCTCGCATTTATTACACCAAATGAAATTGCCGGTATCAACAAATTTGATGGTGCATTTTGGGTTGGATACATATTTATCACCCTTGCTTTTATCGGTCAGTTGGCTTGTGCCTATGTTGCATTTAAAGCAGAAAACCTTAAAAAGCTATTTTACAACATACCACTTATATCGATAAGTTATATCGGGCTTGTTGTAATGCTTATGGTAGGCGGACTTATAATGGCAATTCCCGGTATGCCTAATTGGATTGGTGTAATTATTTGTCTTTTGGTATTAGGGTTTACAGTTATTGCTGTTGTTAAGGCAACTGCCGCCGCACAAATCGTTTCTGATATTGATACTAAGATTGTAACAGAAACTGCTTTTATTAAAACAATAACTGTAGATGCTCAAAATTTAATAAATCGAGCCAATGCGCCGATGTTGAAAGAACAATGTAAAAAGGTCTACGAAGCATTAAGATATAGTGACCCAATGTCAAATGTGGCGCTTGCGGATATTGAGCAGCGCATCAAAGAGGAATTTGATGCATTAACGGACGCGGTTATTGCTGATGATTTGGATGCAACCGAATCGTTAGTCAAAGAAATAACTACACTTATCGTAGACAGAAGCAATAAGTGTATAACATTTAAATCTAAATAAAGGAGAGTTAAAGATGAATCGGAATGAATTTGTGGGAAATGAAGCACTAAATGGTATTGGTGCTAAAGCTATTTACGAAATTGACAATATGCTTCGTAAAGGTGAAAAAATAAAGGCTATCGGTATTTATCGAGAAGCCTCTGGGGCAGGACTTGCTGAGGCGTTGGAAGCGATCGAAAAACATATGAAACAAAACGGAATACAGGATGCAATAAAAGAGTCTCCTAAAAAGAAAGGTTGGTTTGGACGATGAAGAAAATGCAATGTGAGGTTTGTGGCAGCAGCGAAATTAAAAAAATAGATGATACCACATTTGAATGCCAAAGTTGTGGCGTACAATATGACAAGTCCGAAGTTCAAAAACTTTTGGTTGAAATTACAGGAAAGGTAAAAATTGACCATTCCGAAGAAGTTGATAACCATATTAAACGAGCAGCACAATTTGAACAGTCTGGCAACATAGAGAAAGCAAAAGAACATTATATTGCTGCGCTCGATTTGGATGCAACAAACGAATCCGCTCAAGACGGAATAAAAGAGCTTGATCAAAAATCCGAATATGAAAAATTCTTTGTTGTAGATTCACAAATAACCGATGACGAAACTGTTGAGTGGCTCTTGCGTGAGATGGCAACCACAGATAATATTGTTTGTGATATTTACAAAGAAATTAATATTAAAAAGATAACCAATAAGTATAATGTTTTTGCACTCTTGAAAGGAAAATACAAGCAAAGATGGTCTGCAATAATGTGCTATCGCGAGTATGAAAAACAAACTGTTTATAAAACTAAATATGATTCTAACGGAAGATCTTATAAAGAACCTACTACCGAAAAGATTGAGCGCATCAATCGAGTACCCTCAAGTGGAGAACATGTTTATGGTTTTGAAGGATTAGCTTTAGTTAATAATTTCTTACAAGAGTATAATGATTTACACGGCAAAAATACTGTTGATGCGCTGATTTCAGATTTTGAAGATTTACAATGCGGTAAATACAGTACATATACCGTAAAAAAACATGACTCAAATTGCATTACCGAAGCAAACGGCAAAAAATTCTATAAAGATATTGAACTTGATTTTAATATTGATGAAAAAATTGTTTCCTCACGCAAAAAAGAATTGTTAGAAAAAGCAGATGAAAAATGTGTCAAAGATATTCAAGAATCATGGGACTGTGATTTTTATGAAAATATAAGCGCGACCAGACAAACATTAAGCGAAAGTGTTGCTTATGTGTGTTTACCTGTGCAAATTATTGAATATACATACAAATCTCAAGATTATATTGCTGTTTGTGACCTCGTATCTCATACTACTACAATTACAAAAACTTATCCAGAAGATTGTGTTTTAGCAAACACGAAAAAAGAATTACAAGATGAAGAAAATCACTCTAAAAAACTCCCCAAATTATTCTGGTTTGGTATATTAACGTTTATTATAGGTCTTATTGTTTTTGTTATAGGAGAATCAAATTGGGATGAATTTCTTATCTCAATAGGCATGTTGGGAATGATAGCAAGTCCTGTAATGATGATAATTGCTGCTATTCAAAGAAAAAACAATCTTAAAGCTTTTGAGGTTAAGAATAATGATATTCATAGTTCAATTCTCGCTCCTCGTGAGAAATTTTTAACCAATAGTTATGAAATTTTCTTTGACGCATATAAAAATATATCATCGATTTCTGATGCTGCAACAGCTGTATCGACAGACGGATTAGTTGAAATCAACGACTTTCAGCCACAAATTTCATTCTGTGGTGAGATTCGATATATAGAACATAGCTTTGTTTCATGAAATTGGGAACACAGGGGACAGTCCTCTAATTGATGTAAAATTTTAGCATAAAGAAAAGCCACACAGTAGTGCGGCTTTTTTTTGTAGCGATTAGTAATTGTTGTTAGATTTGTTATCACTGTTATTATCGTTCTTTTTATTATCGTTTTTGTTCTGATTGTTCTTGTTTTGATCGTTCTTATTCTGGTTGTTGTTTTGGTTATTGTTCTGATTGTTTCTGTTCTTTTCGTTTTTCACAAAAATCACCCCGCTTTCAAGTGTATTATTTACACCAAGCGGGGTGATTATGCTTTTATAAATTAAACAAATTTTTAGCGTTTTGTGCTGTTGAATTTAAAACGTGTTCGGGCGTTGTGTTTCTAATTTCTGCAATTTTTTGCGCTGTTAGCCTTATCATACCTGAATGGCACAGCTTACCGCGATATGGCTCGGGGGCAAGATACGGGCAATCGGTTTCAACAAGTAATAATTCATCAGGAATTATTTTTACTACGTCGGGCAGTTTTTTAGCATTTTTAAATGTGATAACACCGCCCACGCCGATATACATACCCAGTTTTATAATTTCCTGCGCCATTTCAACACTGCCCGAAAAACAGTGAACAACACCTTTTGGTTTGTGCTTTTTAAGAATTTGGAGTGTGTCACCGTGAGCATCACGATCGTGAACGATTATTGGCAAATCAAGCTCGCGCGCCAGTATTATCTGCTTTTCAAAAATTTCGATCTGGCTCTGCTTATTATCATCTACCCAATAATAGTCAAGACCGATTTCACCGATAGCAACACATTTTTTGTGGGTAGCAAGTGCCTTTATTTGCTCAACAGTGGTACCGGAGTCTATATTACCTGGGTGAATACCCACTGCGGCATAGACAAAGTTATTTTGTTCTGCCATTTTAAGCGCCGCTTTTGAAGACACTTCGTCGCATCCACAGGTTACAATACCGCATACACCGTTTTGGTACATTTCTTGGAATAACTCGTCACGAATTTCGTCAAAGCGCTCATCGTCATAATGTGAGTGGGTATCAAAAATAGGGTATGAGTTTTTTAAGTCGTCACTATACATTATCTGATTTTGCATCCTTCGGGAATATCGTCTACAAATATTACCTTAACATTATCATCAGGGCAATCAGCTGCCAAAATCATACCATTTGACTCTACACCGCAAAGAACGGCAGGCTTAAGGTTTGATACAACGATTACATTGTGACCTATAAGCTCATCGGGAGTATAATATTTTGCAATGCCCGATGCTACGGTTCGGAGTTTTCCGCTACCGTCGTTAAGGGTAAGTTTTAAGAGTTTCTTTGCTTTTGGAATTGGCTCGCAAGCTACAATTTTAGCAGTTGTAAGCTCAACCTTTGCAAAATCGTCAATAGAGATTTCAGGAAGTTTTACTGTGTTTTCTGCCTTTTCGGCTTCTGCGGTCTTTTTAGCCTGCTCCGCCGCGATTTCTTCAAGAACTTTTGGCATAACAATACGGGCAAAAAGCGGTGTTGCTTCGCCGACTGTAAATTCATTTACCTTGCCAAATGTAAGTTCAGTATTGTCACTGTTAATTTGCGCCGCAATGCTCTTACAGCTTGACGGAATAACAGGGGTAAGCATAACCGAGAGCAAACGGATACCCTCAAGCAAGTTATAAAGTACGTCGTTAAGACGGGGGAGGGTTGCCTCGTCTTTTGCAAGTACCCAAGGTGTAGTTTCGTCAATATATTTGTTTAAGCGCTTTGCAAAGTTCATAACGCACTCGCACGCATCTGCGTTGCGGTAGCTGTCCATTAGAGAATAATACTTTTCGATTGTATCATTAGCTACTGCAATAAGCTCGTTGTCAAGCTCTTCGCGTGAGGTGGGTGCAGTTACATTGCCACCAAAATACTTGTTTGTCATAGCAACTGTACGGTTTACAAGGTTACCAAGCGTATTTGCAAGGTCAGCGTTAAACTTGGTAATAAAGCTTTCGTAAGTGATAGTACCGTCTTGTGTAAACGGAATTTCTGAAAGTAAGTAGTAACGAACAGCATCAATACCAAAACGGTTTGCTAACTCATCGGCGTAGATAACGTTGCCCTTTGATTTGGACATTTTGTCGTCGCCTACAAGCACCCACGGGTGACCGAGTACCTGCTTTGGTAAAGGTTCGCCAAGCGCCATAAGAATAATCGGCCAATAAATTGTATGGAAGCGTACGATATCTTTACCTATAACATGCAAATCTGCAGGCCACAACTTTTTGTACTGATCACTACTGCCGTCAGGATTATAGCCAACACCCGTAATGTAGTTAGAGAGGGCGTCAATCCAAACGTAGATAACGTGCTTGTCGTCAAAACTTACAGGCACGCCCCACTTAAATGATGAACGCGATACACAAAGGTCTTGAAGACCGGGCTTTATAAAGTTATTGAGCATCTCATTTTTACGAGATTCAGGCTTGATAAAGTCGGGATTCTGCTCGTAGTATTCAACAAGTTTATCTTGATATTTTGAAAGGCGTAAGAAATAAGCCTCTTCTTTAGAATCGATAACCTCACGACCGCAGTCGGGACATTTGCCGTCTACAAGCTGGCTTTCGGTATAGAATGACTCGCAAGGAACGCAGTATTTACCCTCGTAAGTGCTTTTGTAGATATCGCCCTGGTCATAAAGCTTTTTAAAAATCTTTTGAACAGCATCCTCGTGGTAGTCATCAGTAGTGCGAATAAACTTGTCATAACAAGTATCAAGTGAGTCCCAAACTGCTTTGATATTAGCGGCTGCATTGTCAACAAATTCCTTTGGGCTAATGCCATCTGCTTTTGCATATTCTTCAATCTTTTGACCGTGCTCGTCAGAGCCTGTCATTAAGTAAACATCAAAGCCTATCATTTTTTTGTATCGGGCAATCATATCGGCAAGCACTATATCATAGGCGTTGCCAATGTGTGGTTTGCGCGAAGCGTAAGCGATGGCGGTTGTGATGTAAAATTTTTGTTTGTTGTTCATATATATTTCCTCCTACGGTTTTCGAATGAGAAAACCGATTATTGATAAAACAGTGGTTGCAAGCGCATAAAGTAAAACGGTAGTTTGTTCCGGTATGGTGGTAAGTCCAGAAAACGAGGCATAAACAAAGTAAAGCGCGCCAAAAACCGCAAACAGCGTATATAGTATTGTGAGTAATCGGTTGCACCGCTTTATGCCCGATGCGCGATTTATAATTTTTATAAGGTTAAGCCCAGAGCCGTAAAATGCTGCAGGCGCTGTACAACTTGATACTTGCGGTGTGGCATTTTTATACATATGCACACCGGCATTGGTCATAATTTTAACCGAATCGTCATAAAGACCAAAATAGTCGCAAATCATTTCCTCGGTGACATTCGGATCACAGTTTTCTATAAGCAGCATAACGCCAAGATCGGTAATTTTGTGAAGTTCTTTTGCGACAATAGGGTTAACATCATATTGTATAACCACCAGTGCGCAAGCCGTGTTTGCCGTGGCAACGTATACGGGGAAATAACCCTTGCGTAAAATCTTTTTATCCACCTCAAGACTGGGGATGTCGATGCCGTGTGCCTTCATAAGTGAACGGTTACCTATAAATAGCGGTTCATTATCTACCCAACCCGAAATACCGAGATTTTTTTCATATTTAACGGTATCGGAATCAGGGATGGAATATGAAGTGTTTGTACCTGCTATTTGCTTGAAAATTGCAGATAGTGGGCTACCTACCGCGTCGGTAAGAGAAGCGGCACGAAGCAAGATATTATCAATATTGTTGTTTGACAGCACCTTCATATTATGCATAGTAACAGTGCCCTCAGGAAAAATGTCGTTAATGTGAACAACGGCGGCATTTGCGTTTTCTATCTTTTCTGCTCCGTAAAGACCTGCTATCATAGCGCCTTTGTGGTTTAATTTTTTAGCGGCGGATGAAAACGGTAATGCATCTATAAAGAAAACTGATGGCAACGCTGCAAGGCAGGAAATACAACTTGCAGAAAAAAATGCAGAAAAAAT
>JAZSBS010000163.1:0-13039 GCA_045602525.1 Acutalibacteraceae bacterium | reverse complement strand
TAGTGTGATTATTAATTTATTCGATGTTTAGCACCAGACCCCACAAGAGCAAGCATCCAGCTGCGCCACACCCGGATAGTGTGATTATTAATTTATGTAGAGTATATTAACACTGGCCGACCGATACATTATACAACGGTCAGCCAATGTTGTCAACTGTTTTTTAACAAAATTTGTAGTCAGATTAATCGGCAAAGCCCGATTCTACCAAGGCTACCAAACCAGCCATTGCATCTGCCTCGTCGCTACCGTCGCAAATGATTTTTATGCTTGTACCGCCAATGATACCAAGAGAAAGAACGCCAAGCAAGCTTTTTGCATTTACCTTTCTTTCATCCTTTTCAACCCAGATAGATGACTTAAACTCGTTTGCCTTCTGGATGAAGAAGGTTGCAGGACGGGCATGAAGACCAACTTGATTTTGAATTACTACGTCTTTAACACACATTTCAAAAACTCCTCGAAAAAGTAAATGTTTAAATTTATAACAAGAATAATACGTTTGTTACGATATTATTATACCACATTTAATGCCACAGTCAATCATTTGTTAAAAAGTTCTAATATTTATCCAACTTTTTAGATATTTTGAATGTCAAATTTGGTCAAAATGATAACAGATTATTTGCGCTTGCGACTTTTTTCAGGCTCTAACCCCAATAACCTTCTATCCTGCTTATCGAGTATAACATTTTCAAACATTTCAGGTCGCAACTCACGGGTAATTTCAAGTGATTGTTTGCGACGCCACTTTGCGATTTCAGCGTGATTACCTGAAAGCAAAACATCAGGAACCGCACGACCGTTCCACTCGGCAGGTCGAGTATATTGAGGGTATTCTAACAACCCCGAAAAATGACTTTCATCTTCGAAGCAAAGGTCGTCACTAAGAACACCGGGCAACATTCGACATACTGCATCTGCCAAGCAAAGTGCTGGCAACTCGCCTCCTGTTAAAACAAAATCTCCAAGTGATATTTGTTCATCCACAATTTCTTCAAGCACACGCTCGTCGACACCCTCGTAATGTCCACACAGCAACACCATTCTCTCAAGTTTTGATAGCTCGACAACCTTTTGCTGTGTCAATGTTGTACCTTTGGGTGACAGGTAAATAAGATGTGGCTTTGACTCGCCTTCGCTATAAAGACTTTTATAACAATTATAAATGGGTTCTGCGGACATAACCATACCCATACCACCACCATAAGGCATATCGTCTACCTTATTGTGCTTGTTGTTTGCAAAATCACGAATATTGTGACACTCAAGTTCTACCTTATTCGCCTTGCGCGCACGACCAATAATGCTTTCACTAAGCACACTTTCGCACATTTCGGGAAAAAGTGTCATAATATCAATCTTCATCATCAAAAATCCCCTTTAAAGGTCTGATTGTTACTGTATCTGTATTGATATCAACGCTTACGATAACATCCGGTATAGCGGGGACGAGATACTCTTTGCCGTCTTTTTCTATATGCCATACATCATTAGCGCCTGTAGGTGATACATCGGTAAGAGTACCAAGCAGAGCGTTTGTATCTGCATCAAACACATTAGCGCCGATAATCTCGCTTACAAAATATCTGCCTTTAGGAAGCCGCGCATCATCACGCTTGAGATAAAGCACCTGACCACGAAGCTTTTCGGCATCTTCTATAGTATTAACACCCTTAATCTGCGCGATAACAACATTACCATGTGGTGCAATTTTGCTCATCTCAATTTTTGTTTTGCCTATTTCAAGATAAAAATTTTTAAACTGTGCAAGAAAAGCACCATCATCGGACCACGGCTGAATACGTACCATACCGCGTACACCGTGAGTGCCAACAAATTTACCTACCTCTAAGAATTCTTTTTTCATTCTTTTCACCTTTTAGTATATGTAAAAACCCCCGAAATGCGGGGGTTTAATTTGCGTTTACGGTCGTTAGAAACTAACGACCGTAAATGTTAGTCGATTTCTACAACGATTTTTTCGTGCTTCTGATTTGCAGCGGCACGCATTACAGTGCGGATTGCCTTGGCAATTCTGCCCTGCTTGCCGATTACTCTGCCCATATCGCCCTCAGCTACGTGAAGGTGATAAACAATTACACCTTCCTCGTTGGGTTCATCAACTGTTGCAGTTACCGCATCAGGATTCTCTACAAGTCCTGATGCGATAGTAATAAGAAGTTCTTTCATAATAACTCTTTCCAATCTAAGAATTAAAGAACACCGTTCTTTTTAAGCAATGCTTTAACCGTATCGGTAGGCTGAGCGCCGTTACCAATCCACTTCTTAGCCTTGTCAGCGTCGATGTTTACGATTGCGGGTTCTTTGGTGGGATCGTAGTAACCGATTTCTTCGATGAAACGACCATCACGGGGATAACGAGAATCTGCAACAACAACACGATAGAAAGGAGCCTTTTTAGCACCGATTCTGCGAAGTCTGATTTTTACTGCCATTTTACTGCACCTCCATAAAAGAATTGTTTGTTTTATATTTATTTAAAAGATAAAACTCTTAAAAACCTAAGCCACCAAATTGATTTGGATTAAATCCGCGCATCATACGCTTTTTGCCCTTGCCATTCATCTGCTTGAACATTTTTTTCATTTGTTCATACTGCTTGATAAGGCGGTTAACATCCTCTACCGTCTGTCCACAGCCTGCGGCAATACGACGACGACGCGAAGCGTTAAGTATCTCGGGTTTGCGGCGTTCTTTTGCTGTCATTGACTGAATTATTGCTTCAACACGAAGCATCTGTCTATCATCAATATCAACATCGCGGAGTTGCTTTTCCATACCCGGAAGCATAGAGAGTACGCTTTTTAAACTGCCCATTTTTTTAATCTGCTGGAATTGGTCAAGCAAATCGTTCATATCAAAGCGGTTTTCAGCAAGCTTTTGCGCGGCTTCTTCGGCTTTTTTCTGATCAAGTTGTGTTTCAGCGCGCTCAATAAGTGAAAGCACATCGCCCATACCAAGTATACGGCTTGCCATTCTCGCGGGGTGAAACTCTTCAAGCTGATCAAGCTTTTCGCCAACGCCTGCAAACATAATTGGCTTGCCTGTGACTGCTTTTACCGATAATGCGGCACCGCCTCGGGTATCACCGTCAAGCTTGGTAAGTACAACACCGTCAATTTCAAGTATATCGTTAAACGCCTTCGCAACATTCACGGCATCCTGACCTATCATCGAGTCGATGACAAGCAAAATATTGTTAACCTCAACACATTCGGTAATGCGTTTTAGCTCTGCCATCAGTTCTTCGTCAACGTGCAAACGACCGGCAGTATCAAGAATTACATAATCATATCCGTAGTCACGAGCGTGTTTAACGGCCTCACGTGCTATCTTTTCAGGCTTTTCGGTGCCCATTTCAAAAACAGGAGTTTCAACCTGACCACCTACAACCTTCAACTGTTCTATTGCGGCAGGACGATAGATATCACAGGCGACAAGTAACGGTCTGTGACCCTTTGATTTTAAAAGCTTTGCGAGCTTTGCACTGTGGGTTGTTTTACCTGAACCTTGCAGACCGCACATCATAATTACGGTTGGAATTTTAGATGCGGTTTTAAGACGCGCCTGCTCGCTGCCCATCAAGGCGGTGAGTTCTTCGTTAACAATTTTTACAACCATTTGCGGTGCTGTAAGGCTTTCCATTACATTGGCGCCTATACATTTTTCGGTGACCGTTGCGGTAAACTGTTTCGCTACTTTATAGTTAACGTCTGCTTCAAGTAACGCAAGACGCACTTCGCGCATGGCATCTTTAACGTCTGACTCTGTCAAACGACCCTTGTTGCGCAATTTTTTGAATACGCCGTTTATCTTGTCAGAAAGACTTGAAAATGCCAATGGTGTTCACCTCTGCTTTTAAAATTTATTTACGATTTCATTTATATCATTAAGTTTTTCTTCGGCCGTTTTATCGCTGTCAAGAACTGCCTGCAGTGATAAAACGTTTTCACACCAACCGCATTCTTCCTCATAGCGTTTGAGCTGTAGTTCACCGCGCTTTATAAGGTCACGTACGCCTTGACGGGTGATTTGCTCATTTTCGGCAATTTCGCTGAGTGATAAATCTTCATTATAATAATGATGCAGCAAATTGCGTTGCTTTTCACTTAAAAAAGGACCGTAAAAATCAAGAAGTGCGCTGATTGATAAATCTTTAGGCATTACGAGCACTCCTTGTAAAGTTTTTTGCTTTACAGCAAGTGTGATTATAACACAAGCATGCAACTCTGTCAAGTTTTTTTCTTTACATTTTTTATGTTGAAAAATGTTTATCCCCATTATATAATATATATGGTGATTTTTAATGTCGATTTTTAAGAAAATATTATCTGTGGCTTTATGCCTTGTGCTTATATTAGGCTGTCTTGCGGGCTGCGGTGAAAAATATATGGAGGCTTATATTTATTTTGAACTGTTAGAGAAGCCCCAATCCCTTGACCCGCAGACTGCGCAGAGCGACAGCGAGTTGCTTATAGTTCGCAACATTTATGAGGGTCTTATGCGTGCGACCAAAGACGGAACTATAATTGGCGGGATAAGCGAAAGTTATTCTTACGAAAATCTTACATATACCTTTAATCTAAAGGATGACGTAGTTTGGAGCAACGGCGAAAAGGTTACCGCTTATGATTTTGAATATGGTCTTCGTCGCGCCGTTGATCCTAAAATAAAGGCACCGTTTGCAAGCCGTCTTTTCGCCGTAACAAATGCTGAATCTATAAACAGTGGCAATGCAGACGTATCTGCCCTTGGCGTTAAGGCTGTTGATGAAAAAACACTTAAAATAACACTTTGTCGTGAGGACGATAATTTTTTAGAAACTCTTACAACATCTGTTTGTATGCCCTGTAACGAGGAGTTTTTTGAAAGCAGTATAGGTAAATACGGTTTGGATGCGGAAAATATTATATCTAACGGTAGTTACAGACTTACAAAATGGAACAAAGAAGATTTTGGCATAAGACTTTATAAAAACGAAGAATACCGTGGTATATTTGATGCAAAAAATTCCGCCGTGTTTATCAGTTGTATAGAAGAGGAATCTCAGGTCAGCCGCTTATCCGACGGCGACAGTGATATAGCGTTTATGCCGTGTCATGAACTTGACGCCGCCAATGACGCAAACCTTACTACTCAAAATGTACAAAATATTTGCTGGTTGCTTACCGTAAACCATAATTACCAGAATGATGTACGCCGTGCTTTTGCACTCGGTTTTTCAAACGATATATACTGTGATTCTTTGCCCGACGGTTTTAGTGCGGCAAAATCAATCTATCCCGAAATTTTAGGACTTAATGCCGACGGTATAGGCGTGACCACCTATAACATAGATGAATCGAAGGCTGTAATGTCAGCACAGATAGCTGAAATGACCGACAATAAATTCCCAACATCTACACTTTATTATTATGAAACAGAAGGTGTAAAAGGTCTTGCTACACGGATTGTTGGTCATTGGCAACAAAACCTAAGCACCTTTATAAACATTGAACCATCAACAAATCTTGCCGTAATGCAGAAAGAGATTAGCGAAAGCAGCCTTGATTTTTCACTGTTTCCAGTGACAGCAAAAAGCAATTCATTCAGTGAATACGCTAAAAACTTTAGCGCTGTAAGCGTTGCCGCTACACCCGACGCTTTGCAGCAAGAACTACTTGCAAATAATAGTATAATCCCCGTAGCGTATCAAAGCACAAACGTGTCTTACATATCAACACTTGAAGACGTTGTTATGGAAGAGGATAACGGCTACATAGATTTTTCGATTATTATAAAAAGATAACAAAACGACGAAAGCAAAATGCTTTCGTCGTTTTGTTATTCAAGATGTTCTGATTTGAACAATCAAGAGAGCTAAAATTATTCTGCGACGTTTGCAATTATCTCTTCAGCCTCGGCCTGAATTTCTTCATCATAAGAAAGTATTGGTTTTACATCCTTTTTCTTAATTTTACGATCTATGTAGTTATTGGTAATTTTAACAACCAACGGTAACATAAACAACACACCAATAAGGTTAGGAATCATCATAAGACCGTTAAAGGTATCAGATATATCCCACGCAAGTGAAGATGTAAGAACTGCACCAAATATAATTGTGCAAACATGAACTATACGGAATATAACGGTTGTCTTTGCGCCAAAGAGATATTCCCACGCTTTTGAGCCATAGTGCGACCAACCGAGTACGGTAGTGAAGGCAAATAAGAACATAGCTATTGCCACAAAACGCTGTCCGATATTGCCCCACGGGAAAATCTCATTAAATGCCCCGCCTACGAGGGTTGCATCACTAAGGCCATCTGCGATTTCACCTGTAACAACGTTAAATACACCGCCTTCAAGACCGCCTGAGGTAAGAACAACCAAAGCTGTCATTGTGCACACAATCATTGTATCGGCAAATACCTCAAATATACCCCACATACCCTGTTTTACGGGTTCCTTAACGCTTGAGTTAGAATGTACCATTACCGACGAGCCAAGACCTGCTTCGTTAGAAAATACACCGCGCTTAAAGCCGTTGGTCATAGCGATTATAGCACCGCCTATACCACCGCCTACAAATGCTTCAGGTTTAAATGCATTAACAAAAATCGCCTTAAATGCAGGTAATATAGCGTTGTAATTTACGCCGATTATTACAAGACTACCCGCTACAAAAAGCACCACCATAAATGGAACTATCTTTTCTGCAACGTTAGCAATACGCTTTACACCGCCCAAGGTAATAATTGCAGTAAGTATCATAATTACAACACCAATAATAATATTGTAAAGTGAAATTCCGCCCATTACCTCAATGCTTGAGAGAGCTTTTACATCGAATGCAGCCGCAACGTTGGCAACGATTTTATTAACCTGTCCCATACTGCCTATACCAAAAGATGCAAGCATAGCAAAAATGCAGAAAAGTATTGCTAAAATTTCACCAGGAATTTTAAGGCTAACGCGGTTATTTTTATCCTCGTACTTGTATCCGCCTAAACCATCTTGCAAATAGTACATAGCTCCTCCGGACCATTCGCCCTGTGAGTTTTTACGACGGAAATAGATACCAAGTGTGTTTTCGGCATAGTTGGTCATCATACCAAAAAATGCCGCTACCCACATCCAAAACACAGCGCCTGCGCCACCAACACAGATAGCGGCGGCAACACCTGCGATATTGCCCGTGCCTACCGTTGCGGCAAGCGCTGTGCACAAAGCCTGAAATGGTGAAATTGTACCCTTTTCTTTCCGGTGTTTTAAAACTTCTTTTGAAAACATACTGCCTATTGTGTTTTTCCACCAAGTGCCAATGCGTGTAATCTGAAAAAACTTGGTACAACAGGTAACAATAATACCCGTACCAATAAGAAGTGCTAAACCAAACACACCCCATACGACACCGTTGATACTGCCGTTGATTTCGGCAATTTTGTCAAGAATCATTTTTGACATCTCCCTAAAAATTTTTTAAAAAATAAAATCGGACTACGCATTCGCGCAATCCGACAAAACAACAAAATACAAAACACCATTTAGGATAATTTTTATAACTTTGTCCTTTTGCCTGAGAGATTTAACGCGTGAGCGCTTTTGCCCCTTCGGCACCTGAATTTAATCAAGCTTCTCCAAAGTGCTATCCGCTTACAGTCCTCACCCATAGGGCACCTGAGAGTGTTACTCCTTCGGTCGACTAAATGTCATTTCCTGCAAGCATCACATAGCAAATATTAAATTTATGTGCATTATTATATCACTTTTGTCGAAAAAATCAACCCTTTTTTCGACAAAATATAGCTTTGCAATAAAAATTTAAATCAATTTTACAACTTTTTATTGAACAAACCATAAAAATATTATATAATCATTTAGGATTTTGAAAGGAAGTGAATACTATGCCTACAAGTGAAGAAAAGCTTCGCGAATATTTTGCAAGAAACTTGGCGCACTACCGTAAAACGTTAGGACTTACCCAGATAGAGCTTGCCGAAAAACTAAATTATTCAGATAAATCAATTTCAAAATGGGAGCGCGGAGATGGTCTTCCGGATCTGGCGGTTACGGCACAGCTTGCCGAGATATTTGGTCTTACGGTAAACGATCTTATTTCTGAAAAACCACGTCGCAGACTTATGACCACCCGCAACAAGATTATAATTACTATGCTTTCAATGGGTATTGCCTGGCTGGTTGCTACCGTTTTATTCTTTCTTTGCGAAATTATTTTCCCTAACATTAAAGGTTGGTGGCTGTTTTATATATATGCTATTCCAATAAGCGCTATTGTGGGCATTGTTTTTTCTTGCATATGGTGGAAAAAGATACATATTTTTGCTTCCATATCTACACTCATCTGGTCTATAGCACTATGTGTCATACTCACGGTACCTGTTCCAAAAATATCTCTCATTTTTATTGTGGCCGCTGTTGTACAAATACTCACAATACTGTGGTTTTTAATAAAAAAGCAATAACCGATTAAAACCGATTTGTACAAATAATGTCAAATCGGTTTTTCTTATTGAAAAAATGAACTCAATGTTATATAATATAAAATTAAGAATTACCAAATTTAAGGAGATTTAAAATATTATGAAACTTGGTATGGTGGGGTTGCCAAACGTTGGCAAATCAACCCTTTTTAATGCAATAACAAATGCAGGCGCACAATCGGCAAACTACCCTTTTTGCACGATAGAGCCAAACGTTGGTATGGTAAGTGTCCCTGATGAGCGACTCGAAAAGCTTGCAGAAATATACAATCCCGATAAATTTACCCCCGCGGTTATTGAATTTGTTGATATTGCAGGTCTTGTAAAAGGCGCATCAAAGGGCGAAGGTCTTGGCAATAAGTTTTTAAGCAATATCCGTGAGGTTGATGCAGTAGTTCACGTAGTTCGTTGCTTCCACAGCACCGATATTATTCACGTAGAGGGTTCGGTTGACCCACTTCGCGATATCGAAACAATTAATCTTGAGCTTATACTATCTGATATAGAAATCGCACAGCGACGTCTTGATAAGGCTACAAAGGCTCTTAAAGGTGACAAGTCTATGCAGACAGAGGTTGACTTTTTAAAGCGACTTATAGCACACCTGGAGGATGGCCTACCCGCCCGTTCGGTAGAAATTACAAGTGATACCGATGCGGAGGTTCTTGCCACCACCTCCCTGCTTTCCGCAAAGCCTGTAATTTATGCTTGCAATATGAGTGAAGACGATTTCAAAAATGGTATTGAACAGAACGCGGGTTATAATGCAGTAAAAGAGGCTGCAGAAAAAGAAAACGCCGAGATTTTGCCCATTTGTGCAGCACTTGAAGCCGAGCTTGCAAGTCTTGACGATGAAGAGAAGGTAATGTTCTTGGAAGACCTCGGTCTTGAACGTTCTGGCCTTGACCGTATGATACAAAAATGCTACAGTCTTTTAGGTCTTATCTCCTACCTTACTGCAGGTAAGCCCGAGGTAAGAGCGTGGACAATTGAAAAAGGCACCAAAGCACCTCAGGCGGCAGGTAAAATCCACACTGATTTTGAGCGTGGTTTTATTCGTGCAGAGGTTATCGCTTATGATGACTTTATAGCTTGCGGCGGCAATATGGTTACTGCAAAAGAAAAGGGCCTCGTTCGCAGTGAAGGTAAGGAATACGTTATGAACGACGGAGATATCGTTCTTTTCAGATTTAATGTATAAGATACAAATAATCATCCAAAATATTTTTGGGTGATTATTTTGAAAAAAGCGAAATGTAATTTAACAGTTTTTTCCATAGGAGCTATTGGCTATGGTTTGATAGAAATTCTATGGCGCGGTAACACACATTGGTCAATGTTGCTTGCCGGTGGTACATCTTTTTTAGGACTGTCAAAAATCTCAGAAAAGCTTAAAAATTTTTCACTTTTTAAAAAAGCTATTGTTGGCTGTCTTTTTATTACTGCTGTTGAATACATTTTTGGCATTATTTTTAATGTAATATTAAAACGCAAGGTTTGGGATTATAGCCGTATGCCGCTGAATATTGGCGGTCAGATATGCGCACTGTACTCTTTTTATTGGTTGATATTAAGTTTTATATTTATACCACTTGCTGACAAAATACAAAACAAAATGAGGCGAACACTGTGACGGATTTTTTGCGTAGATCCTGGGCAGAAATTAATGAATCTGCTCTGATACATAACTTTAAAATTATAAAGGAAACAGCACAAACCAAAGTTTGCGCTGTTGTAAAAGCCAACGCTTACGGTCATGGTGTTAATATTGTAGCACCGTTACTTCAAAAAGCGGGCGCAGATTTTTTTGCAGTATCAAACATTGAAGAAGCCATTGAGCTTCGCAATATTGGTATAACAAAACCTGTACTTATCCTTGGCTATACCCCATGTGATTTGGCAAAGCAACTATCTGAATACGATATTTCTCAGTGTGTTTATTCACTTGACTATGCGTGTGAATTATCTGAAAATGCAGTAAAAAATAATATAGAAATCAAAATACACCTTAAACTTGATACGGGTATGTCTCGTCTTGGTTTTGACTGTCGTGACGATGATTTAAACGGCATAAATGACGCTGTAAGCTCGGCAAATCTTGACAACTTAAAATTAGAAGGTGTGTTTACTCACTTTGCAGCATCTGATAGAAACAAGTCACAGGAAGACGGTTTTACCGATAGTCAATATAATCGTTTTAAAAAAGCGATTGATATTCTAATAGCAAATGGCTTAAATCCGGAATATTGTCATTGCTCTAATTCGGCGGCGCTTTGTCAGGATGCCGACAAGCATCTTAATATGTGCCGCGCAGGTATTATTCTTTATGGGCTTACCCCGTCAACCGACCTTAAGCTGACTCAGAATTTTATCCCCGTTATGCGTTTTAAATCGGTAGTTTCTCAGGTAAAACAGATAAATGCTGGCGATACCGTAAGCTATGGTAGAACCTTTAAAGCAGAAAACTCAATGAAGGTCGCAACAGTCACCTCAGACTATGCCGACGGATATCCACGTCTCTTATCAAACAAGGGGTATATACTTATAAATGGCTGTCGCGCAAATATTATCGGACGTGTTTGTATGGATCAATTTTGTGTTGACGTAACAAATATACCAAATATTAAACGAGGCGACGAAGTACTACTTTGGGGTAATGAATTACCTGTAGAACCACTGGCCGAAATGGTGGGCACCATAAACTATGAACTTGTTTGTGGTGTGTCAGGTCGTGTTAAAAGAGTTATTAAAAAAGAGCAGTAATACCAAGGGGTATTACTGCATTTTTGCTATAGAAAGGATTATTTAAATTGAAAAAATATATTCTTACTTTGGACGAGGGTACAACAAGCGCCAGAGCGATTATTTTTGATAATTCCGGTAACGTAGTATCTGTTGCACAAAACGAATTTACACAAATCTATCCTGCTCCCGGCTTTGTTGAACACGACCCGATAGAAATCCTATCCGCACAGTATTCTGCAATAACCGAATGTATTATAAAATCAGGACTGAAAGCATCTGATATTTCTTGTGTTGGTATTACAAATCAACGCGAAACGATTATTGTGTGGAACAAGTACACAGGTGAACCAGTATACAACGCTATTGTGTGGCAGTGCCGTCGTACAGCATCCACTTGCGAAGAACTAAAATCACAGGGGTTGGATAGTTATATCGCCAACACTACAGGACTTAAAATAGATGCTTATTTTTCGGCTACTAAAATCAAGTGGATACTCGATAATATAGACGGCGCACGTGACGCGGCAAACCGTGGCGAACTGCTTTTTGGTACGGTGGATACCTGGCTTATGTGGAAACTGTCGGGCGGCAAAATTCACGCCACCGACGAAACAAACGCCTCTCGTACTATGCTTTATGATATACATAATCTTTGCTGGGATAAAAAACTTTTAAGCATTTTAAATATCCCCGAAAGTATGCTACCTATAGTTCAAAAAAGCGGAAGTATTTACGGTGAGATAGATATTATGGGTGTACCGCTTACCGTTTGCGGTGTTGCTGGCGACCAGCAATCAGCCCTTTACGGTCAGCACTGTATAAATGTGGGTGATGTAAAAAACACCTACGGCACAGGTTGCTTTTTGCTTATGAACACAGGTAAAACCGCTGTAAAAAGCAACAACGGTATGCTTACCACAATTGCCGCAACAACCGAAAACTCCCCTACACAATATGCGCTTGAAGGCAGTGTTTTTATAGGCGGTGCGGTTATTCAGTGGTTACGCGATGAAATGAAGCTGATTGAAAATGCGGCTCAAAGTGAAGAATGTGCCAACGCAGTACCTGACAGCGCAGGCGTATATATTGTCCCCGCTTTCGCAGGTCTTGGTGCTCCTTATTGGGATATGTATGCGCGCGGTACTATCTGCGGACTGACTCGAGGGGCGGGTCGCAATCATATAGTGCGCGCAGCTCTTGAATCAATTGCATATCAGACTAACGACCTGATAACCGCTATGCAAAATGATGCAGATGTCACCGTAACATCTCTTAAAGCCGACGGAGGCGCTGCTCGCAACAACTTTTTAATGCAATTTCAGGCAGACATATCAAACACCGATGTTATCTGCCCAAAAAACGCCGAGGCCACCGCTTTGGGTGCTGCTTTGCTCGCGGGCATAACAGCGGGTATAATTAATGGAAATATCGCGTCTATAAATTCAAATGTAACCACATTTAAACCACATATCACAAAAGAAGAAAGAGACAAAAATCTATCCGGTTGGAAGCAGGCTGTTAACAGTACTGTGACCTTTACAAAGGAGAAGTAATAATGAAATTTGATATTGTTGAAAAAGAGATTTTATCAAGCGATCAAAAAAACACACTCTCGGGGGTAATGTATATACCTGAGGGTGATATACGCGGTATATTTCACCTGGTGCACGGAATGACCGAATATATTGGTCGGTATAAACCGCTTTTTGAAAGCCTTGCAAGCGCGGGTTATTTGTGTTGCGGATTTGACAATTTGGGTCACGGTAACACAGCGCGCGAAGATG
>JAZSBS010000162.1:0-15594 GCA_045602525.1 Acutalibacteraceae bacterium | reverse complement strand
CGCTTTACCATCGTGCATAAGCGCCTCGATTGTATAGGTTGCCTCTGCGCCTGCAAAACGCTCTTTGTCGGTCTTTTGACCCTTAACCACAGGCATTGCAAGGGCTTCCTCCGCAAAACGAGCATAAACATTCAGCATCTGTTCGGTTTCTTGTCGTGCTTCTTCTGCCGTTGCGTGAAGGGTATGTCCCTCTTGCCACAAAAACTCGCGCGAACGTAGGAACGGACGTGTG
Source organism: Acutalibacteraceae bacterium (assembly GCA_045602525.1). GTDB lineage: Bacteria > Bacillota > Clostridia > Oscillospirales > Acutalibacteraceae > UBA737. The sequence continues at coordinate 15,362 of JAZSBS010000162.1, read as the reverse complement.
GTCTTTTCCCATCTTACCACGCTACACCACTGATTATAGAGTTTTGGCAAATCACGATAAGAGTGCACTATGTTTTTAAAGTGGTCACAGAAAAGAGTTTCTGATGTTGGGCGAACACAAAGACGCTCTTCCAACTTTTCTTCACCACCGTGGGTTACCCATGCAACCTCGGGAGCAAAGCCCTCAACGTGATCCTTTTCTTTTTGCAAAAGGCTTTCGGGTATAAACATCGGCATATACACATTTTCGTGGCCGAGTTCTTTAAACATACCGTCCATAATATGCTGGATGTTCTCCCAAATAGCATAACCGTAAGGACGTATAATCATACATCCTTTAACCGACGCATAGTCGATAAGCTCTGCCTTGATGCAGACATCGGTATACCATTTTGCAAAATCCTCATCCATAGAGGTTATTGCTTTAACTAATTTTTCATTTTTTGCCATTTTTATCACCAAACATAAAATTTTTACAATTATAATCATTATAGAGCAAATATGCCGCTTTTGCAATATTAAGTTTTAAAAAATAGATATTTTTCTATAGTTGAAAACAAATCAAAACAGTGATAAAATAAATTTGGTGATAAATTTTGCAGATAGAAATTCATAAAGGTCAGGTAGACCTTTCTGGCGAGCCGATTTTAAACGACATTAACATTTTAATAAATACAAACAGCCGCATTGGACTTGTAGGTCGAAACGGCTGTGGAAAAACAACGCTGTTAAGACTTCTTGGCGGTGAGCTTCAACTTGCCAATAATGAGTCTGATGGCGGATTTATGGCAATAAGCGGCAAACCCACAATAAGTGCGCTTAATCAGATGACATTTTTGGACGATTCTGTCACCTTGGTAGAGGAAATTCGTAGTGCGTATAAAGATATTCTTTTATTAAAGTCAGACCTTGATTGCGCGCAACGTGATATGGAAGAATCGGCAACCGAAGATAATATTAAAAGGTATACAAACTTACTTGATAGCTTTACCCGTGAGGGCGGCTTTTATTTTGAAAAAGAATATGAAGCGGCAATTAAAAAGTTTGGCTTTGACGAACAAGAAAAACTTCGTCCTTTAAGCGAATTTTCGGGCGGTCAACGCACCAAAATTGCTTTTTTAAAATTGCTTTTATCAAAACCTGATTTACTACTGCTGGACGAGCCGACAAATCACCTTGACATTGAGGCGGTATCCTGGCTTGAGGAGTATATTAAAAATTACAAAAAAGCCGTGTTGATTGTATCGCACGATCGTATGTTTTTGGATAATACAGTTAATGAAATTTATGAAATAGAACACGGAAAAACCACGCGTTATGTGGGTAACTATTCACAGTTTGTAATTAAAAAGCGCGAAACACGTGATCTGCACGCAAAAAATTATGAAGCTCAGCAAAAAGAAATTGCACGTATAACGGCTACTGCCGAACGTTTTCGCTATAAGGCAACCAAAGCCGCTATGGTGCAAAGTAAATTAAAATCCATTGAACGCATGGAAAAACTTGATGCGCCTGAAGCATATGACAACCGCACCTTCAAAGCCACACTTGAACCCCAGGTACAAAGCGCAAAAGAGGTGCTTTCTGTAAACAATCTTACATTTGGTTTTGACAAACCTCTTGCCACGCTTTCTTTTAATGTGTATCGCGGAGACCGAATTGGTATTATTGGCGGTAACGGCATGGGAAAATCCACCCTGCTTAAAACTCTTGTGGGTAAAATTCCTGCGATATCAGGCAGTTTTAGCACGGGTGCTCTTGTGAACATTGGTTATTTTGATCAGCAACTGGCGCAGATACGAGGTAGCGAAACGGTGCTCGACAATATGTTGTCATCCTTCCCCTCTATGACAGAGTTTGAAGCGCGTAGCGCGTTGGGCGCATTTCTTTTTAGCGGCGAGGCTGTATTTAAAACAATTGATATGCTCTCAGGTGGCGAAAGAGTACGACTTGCTTTGTGCAAATTGTTTCGAAAGGCCCCAAACCTATTAATTTTAGACGAGCCGACAAACCATATGGACATAATTTCCAAGGAAACACTTGAGGACATTTTGTTATCCTATAACGGCACGCTGATTTTTGTGTCACATGACCGCTATTTTGTAAATAAACTTGCCGACCGCCTTATCACCTTTGAAAAAGACGGCGCCCAAGTTTACGACTTTGGATATGATGAATATATGCTACTTCAACCAAAGGACAATGCGATTACTACCGAACCTCAAAAATGCGAAAAAAGAGATAAAAAAACATATACAACGCCTCTTAAAGAAAAGGCTAAACGCGAGCGAGCACTCAAAAAAGTGGAAGAAAAAATTGCCGAGCTTGAGACAAAACTCGAATTACTAAAAACCGAACAGCAATCCCCCGAAAATCTTGCAGATTATCAGAAATTGTCGGAATTACAAAATCAGATTGATGAGTGTGAATTCGAGTTGCTTGAACAAATGGAAACTTGGGAACAACTTGCCGAAAACTAAAAAAACAGTATCTGTTATAACAACAGATACTGTTTTTTAAATGTTTATTTCCGTTTTCTTATTTAAGAATCTCTTTCAATTTTTTTCCTATAACTTTTGACATTTCAAAAAATCCTACATCGGTAGGATGAGTGTTATCCACGGTCGCGATATCGCGTGTTTCGGGCGCAAATAGCGTGGAGCCGTCTATGTAATAAACATTTTTGTCGCCCTCCGCTATAGCATTATTATATGTGTTCATCATAACCTCAAACCATCTTTGGACCTCTGGTGTCACATAACATTTTGGTTTTGAAATCATAACTATCGGCAAATTTGGCTTTGCCTTTCTTATTATTTTAAACATTCTTTCATGTGTGTTTTTGTAATGATCAAGCGATGGCGCATTAAAACCATAATCATATACAAATACCGACATATCAAGATTTGCTATGTAATTTGCCATTTCATCTTCGGCTTTGGCGTTACCAGAAAAACCGAGGTTTATAAAGTCGCAGTCAAGATTGCGAGATATAATATTTTGATATGCATTACCGGGTCTTGATGCACACCCGCCCTGTGTTATGGATGAGCCGTAATATACAATTGGTGTTGAAATGGTATAATCGTGAGCTGGCTTTAATACGCTTCCCTCTTTTATGCCGATATACATTTTATCAATACCGCTATAAAGAGGCATATTTACGGTATATTCGTGTTCGTCTGTAAATGGAATGTCAATAACCCCTTCATATTCTGTCGTAACCGAAACGGGCGGCACGATTGTGCCGATATACCTCGTGCCTGAATACATATCGCAACCAATGCTACCGGTAAAGGCAAAGTGCGACATCTTGTAGGCATTGTTAAGCTTTACTCTAACCGCAACGTATGGACTATCGGTAATAAAACGAACACGACCACCCGCTGTATGAGTGTGCAACGAAAAAACTCCCTCGCTGACGCTTTTTGCTACATCTGCGGGCATTCGCACATAATGGTCTCCTTCGCGGTAAACACCACAAACTTTAAAGGGACCCTCATCTATATCGTAAAACGTTAAACACTCTCGCTCAATTTTGGTTTGTGTTTTAAAGTTTTTATCAATCTTTGAAATATCCATAATAACACCTCTCCTTATATTTTGATTTTATCACAACAAACTCCAACAATCAATATTGTAAAACATAAAACTTTTTGATATAATCTTTTTAAAAGGTGGGTTTTGATATGTATAATTTTTTTGTTGAAAATGAAAACAAAAAGGATAATTTTTATTTTATAAGCGGCGATGACTATAACCATATAAAAAATGTTTTGCGTATGAATATAGGCGAACAATTTTTGGTAAGCTGTAACGGTATAAGCGATTTGTGCCGTTTAAAATGCTTTAAAAATGATATTGTGGTTGCAGAAATTGTAAAAGAAAACTATCAGAACACCAACTTACCCATAAATATTCATCTTTATCAAGGATTGCCAAAGTCTGACAAGTTAGAGCTTATTATTCAAAAGGCTGTCGAGCTTGGGGTGTGCTCTGTGACCCCGGTCGCTATGAAACGTAGTATTGTAAAAATAGACGAAAAGAAAAAGAAAAGCAAAACAGAACGTTGGCAGGCTATTGCCACTGCCGCCGCAAAACAGAGTAAACGCACCGCAATACCAGAAGTGCGTGAGGTTTTGTCTTATAAAGAGATGATTAACGCCATCAAAAAATTAGACCTGCTTTTAGTTCCCTATGAGTGCGCCAATGGTATGAGCGCCACAAAAGAAGCATTATCTAAAATTAAAAGTGGTATGAATATCGGCATTGTTATCGGCCCCGAGGGTGGCTTTGAGCCAGCGGAAATTGATGCTGCAGTTGAAGCGGGTGGTAAAGTAATATCACTCGGCAGCCGTATCCTTCGTACCGAAACCGCCGCAATTACCACAATTGGTATGTGTATGCTTTACAGTGAAATGGAATTATAACGATATGAAACAGTTACCAAAAGAATTTATAACACGAATGAAGGCATTACTGGGTGACGAATACGATGCTTATGAAAAAGCAATAAATCAGCCTCCCGTTAAAGCCTTCAGGGTAAATACAGAAAAAATAAGTATAGTTGATTTTGAAAAAATTAATCCCTTTGGCAACGAAAAGATACCCTTTGTTAAAAATGGATATTATCTTGATTATGAAAAGGTAGGCAACCATCCGTTTCACCACGCGGGAATGATTTACGTGCAGGAGCCTGCTGCTATGGCGCCGGCAGAGTGTATCAATATATCTCCCGACGAAAAAGTTTTGGATATGTGCGCTGCCCCCGGTGGTAAAAGCACACAGCTTAAAAATAAATTAAGTGACAACGGCTTGCTTGTTTCAAATGAAATTATCCCCTCAAGATGTAAAATTCTTACGGGCAACATAGAGAGGTTAGGTCTTAAAAATTGTGTCACCACCTGCATGGATACTTCTCGACTTGCCGACACCTTCCCCGATACCTTTGATGTTATTATGGTAGACGCTCCCTGTTCGGGCGAGGGAATGTTCCGCAAGGAGCAAGTTGCTATTGACGAATGGTCGCAGGAAAATGTAATCAAATGCGCCGCACGCCAACTTGAAATTTTAGAAAATGCCGCAAAGTGTCTCTCTGACGGAGGCACTATAATCTATGCCACCTGTACCTTTTCATTAGAGGAAAACGAAATGACGGTAGATAATTTTTTAAATTTGCACCCAGAATTTGAAATCATCCCCGTAACCGAGCGAGTACAAAACGCAACAACAGAAGGTATTAAATTTGACGGCTGCACCTGTGAAAACATACACTATGCCCGACGTTTTTATCCCCATAAAAATCGCGGCGAAGGTCAGTTTATGGCGGTACTGCGTCATAATGGTAAAAAGGACACCGCAAAACATAATCAGAAGAAGCCACTCACAAAAATAGACCCTGTTTTGCTAAAGTTTCTTGATGATACTCTCGAAAATTATAATAAGGAGGATATCTTGTTTTACGGTAATACTCCTGTTTTATTTGGCGGTGATATCGAAATTAAAAAAGGTACCGCTTTTATGTGCGGTGTAACCATAGGCGAAATTAAAAAAAATTATATCCTGCCTCATCACCAATTTTTTATGGCAATGGGAAATAAATTTAAACGTAAAATTAATCTTGACCCAAATAGTGAAGATATCATAAAATATCTGCATGGTGAAGAAATTAGGGTAAACTGTAACAACGGTTGGGCTTCAGTTGCTGTTTGCGGTGTATGTATAGGTGGCGCAAAGGTATCAAACGGAATTGCTAAAAACCATTATCCAAAGGGATTACGTTTAAAATAATTTAAATTATAAAAACGCAGACCAGCTTTTAAAATTCTGCTCTGCGTTTTTGTTTTTTGTTTAAATTTTCATAATTGCGCTGAATTACCTTTTCGCCGCGCCAGGTATACGGGCGACTATTTGTATCTTCTCCCATTGTATATGTATCGCGATAGCCGTCTATAAATTCTGATATATCGGTACATTTTACATCTTTGTTCATCGGGCAAGCGTTTGCGCAGATATCACAACCCCATAAAATGTTATGCTGTGTTAAAATTTTCGTTTCTTGCTCGGTAATATGTTTTTTTTGGCTTGTGTTTGAAAGACACTCTGCCTTATTCAACTTTACAGGACACATAATTTTACATTTGCCGCAGTGTGCACATTCACTATAATCATTTTTACAAGGCAACGAAAGGTCGGTAACAATCTCTCCTAAAAATACATAGCTTCCGTGTTCTTGTGTTATAAGCAATCCGTTATCCCCTTTTACACCCAAGCCTGCCACTGCGGCGGCATACACTTCCGGTATAGGTGAATTATCACAAAAATATTCAAACTTGTTTTTAGGATATCTTTCGCTTAAATGTTTGCAAGCTTTCGCCAACATTTCACCGCACACGAGATGATAATCGGTTACCGCGGCATATCGGCTTAAATATTTTGGTCTTTTTTCTTTTACTTTATAAGGAAATGCGCACATAATAACCGTTTTTGCCCCGTTTGGTATGCGAATTTTAGCGCGACAATCGATCATATTGTTTTTAATTTCATCAAACGAACAAAAACCGACATTTTTAATGCCAGCTTCGCTTAAAATGTCGGTAATTATTTTTTTCATTTTTCTCGTACTCCCTTGAAAAAGTTAGAAAGTATTTTTTTGCACTCATCCTCACGTATTCCACCGTAAACTGTGGTTCCGACAGCAAAGGGTAGATTTGTAAGATTTGTTATCGAATCCATACATCCCATAGATAAATCGTATGCGCCGAAAACCACCTCTTTTATGCGCGCGTTTATTATTGCGCCGGCACACATAGGACATGGTTCAAGCGTTACATATATGGTGCAACCGTCAAGACGCCAGTCGCCTACTGCTTTACAAGCCGCGTTTATAGCTTCCGTTTCAGCGTGAGAAAGCGCGTTGTTTTTTTGCTCGCGCATATTATATCCCTCGCCAATAATCTTGCCGTCTTTAACAATTACTGCGCCAACGGGTACTTCGCCTGAATTGCCGGCTTTTATTGCAAGTTCTATCGCTCTTGTCATAAAACGGCTTTCCATTAAAATTCTCCTAAATCAAAAAATATGTCATTGATTCTAATAAATTAAATATTATAAATAAAATTATCGCCCATGAAGTAAAAAACCAAGTATATTTTTGCTTGATTGTAATAGTATCTTTCTGCTTTTTAAGGTCGTAATTTTCTTTTTTGTTTTTTACAAGCATTAAAACACCAAAAATTGCGGCAAGCATACTTATAATAAGATATACAACATATAAAAGATTTTGCATATTTACAGTCATTACATTTTCAAAGTAACTGAATATTACCGAAATTGCGTTGTTTACTCCGTGAACTGCAACGCTGACCCAAATGCTGTTTGTTTTTACATAGATATATCCTAAAATAAGACCAACCATCACAGCAAATGGTATCTGTTCAAAATTGCCGTGCATAATACCAAACACTATCGATGATGTTATTATTGCAAAGCCCTCGCCGTGTTTTTTAAGCAATCCCAAAACAATACCTCTGCAGGCAAATTCCTCAACTAACGCCGGAACTATTGCCGTTGAAATAAAGGTAAGCAAAAATCCAAAAAATCCGCTTGGGTTTTCAGTGTCAGGAACATCGTAATTTATACCAAAGCCCTCAAATATTGCCGAGCTGTAATTCATTGCAATATTAGCAAAAGAGCAAAAACCTATGCCGAAAAGCAGAAATGGTAAAAAGGTGCCTTTGCTTGTCTTGCCAAACTGTATTGTGTTATCAATACGAACACCCGCACACTTTGCAGCAATTGAAAATGGCAACAAAAACATAAGACATGACAACACTATCTGCAAAATCTGCTGCACAGCAGGATTTTGCGCCAATTCTACTGCATCGGTGTATGTCATACCTGCTATTTTTACAGTAAAAAACAAATATGCAAAGGTCCATAAATATCCTATTCCTGATAAACATAGCGCAGGTATACCTACAACCAATGCCAAGCTACGGATATCTCTTTTTATATAGTATTTCTCAGATATAAAAGTATAAGGATTTTCATTTATTACGGATGACTGTGGCTGTGGCGTCACATTTTCCTTAAACTCGGGTTGTGCATTAAAATTGTTGTTTTCTTCTAACATAGAAATACTCCTTTTTGAATATTTCCTCAAAACCTTAAATTTGGGGCGGATGTTACTCCGCCCTTATTTTTATTCGTCGCTTTCCACTGCGCCTGCATCAGCATCTGCGGCTTCAGGTGCATCGTTAACCTCGGCTTCATCGTGTTCGGCCTTGGCAACCGAAAGTATACGCTCGCCCTCGGCAACACGCATTACACGAACACCCTTTGCAGGTCGCGCAAATTCAGAAATAGTGTCACCAAATATACGGATAACTATACCGTTTGAAGCGATCATAATGATATCTTCGTTTTTCTCTATTGGTAAAGTAGCGGCTACATCGCCGTATTTTTCTACCTTATAGTTGGTAAGACCCTTACCACCACGTGACTGTAAGCGGTAACAAGAAATTGGACTGATACGTCCATAACCCGTTTCGGTAACGGTAAGAATACGGGTATCATCTTTGCAAAGAGCCATATCCACAACAATATCGTCTTCCGCCATATTAATAGCTTTAACACCACGCGCGGTACGTCCCATAGAACGAACCTGATGCTCATTAAAGTGGATGGCCTTACCCTTTTTAGTAGCAACAAGCAGGTTGTTGTCACCATCGGTCATACGTACGTGAGCAAGCTCATCGCCCTCATCAATAGAAATGGCAATAATACCGCTCTTGCGTGTGTTTTTAAAGTCGGAAAGCTTTGTACGCTTTACAATACCCTGACGGGTAATCATACAAATGTATCTTTCTTCCTCATCAGTAGCGGTAACAGGTATAATAACGTTAATCTTTTCGCCCGGCATAAGTGGGACTACGTTTACAAGGTTCATACCCTTTGAAGTACGTGAGCCCTCAGGAATTTCATAAGCCTTGATGCGATATACACGTCCAAGGTTACTAAACAGCATAATACGATCGTGTGAAGAGCATACAAACATATTTTCTACACTGTCTTCCTCACGTGTGGTCATACCTGTGATGCCACGCCCTCCACGATGCTGAACATTGTATGTGTCAGAAGGTAAGCGTTTAATATAACCGTTAACCGTCTTGGTAATAACACACTCTTCAAGTGGAATAAGGTCTTCAATATCAACCTCGCCCGCAACATCGGAAATTTCGGTGCGGCGCTCATCGCTATACTTATCACGAAGATTAAGTGCCTCAGTCTTAACAATATCGAGAATTCGTGCGCGGGATGCAAGAATTTCATCACATTCTTTGATAAAGTCAAGTTTTTCTTGCAATTCGTCAAGAATTTTTTGTTTTTCAAGACCTGCAAGCTTACCAAGCTGCATTTGAACGATAGCAGTGGTCTGAATATCATCAAAGCCGAATCTATCGGTAAGAGCCTGCTTACTTTCTGGAATGGTCTTGCTGTTACGAATAATAGCAATAACCTCGTCAATAAAGTCAAGTGCTGTCTTTAATGCCTCAAGAATATGAGCGCGTTCGGCCGCCTTTTTACGTTCAAACTCGGTACGACGGCGAATAATCTCATATTGGAAGTCAATGCTGTTTTGTAGCATCTCTTTAAGAGTGAGAATTTGTGGCTTGCCATTTACAATTGCAAGTAATATTGCGCCAAAAGTTGACTGCAACGCAGTGTAACTGTAAATTTTGTTGAGGACTACCTGTGGGCTGGCGTCACGCTTGATGTCAACAACAATACGCATACCGCCGTCACGCTTTGAAGAATAGTCAACTACGTCGTCGATACCCTCAATTTTCTTTTCAGCAGCAAGGTCATAAATGTGCTTAACAAGATCTTTTTTACGTACCTTATATGGAATTTCGGTAATAACTATACGGAATTTGCCGTTTTTGGTTTCCTCAATTTCAGCTTTACCGCGAACAACTATTTTACCGCGACCTGTGGCGTATGCGGCACGAATACCGCTGCGGCCCATAATAATACCACCTGTTGGAAAATCAGGTCCTTTTATATGCTCACAAAGCTCAGGCAGGTCTGCGTCCGGATTGTCTATAAGACAACACATAGCGTCGATTACTGCACCTAAATTGTGAGGCGGAATCTCGGTAGCCATACCAACCGCAATACCGCTTGAGCCGTTTACAAGTAGCTGTGGAAAGCGAACAGGTAAAACCTCGGGCTCTTCGAGTCGGTCATCGTAGTTAGGTAGCATATTAACGGTATCTTTTTTGATATCGTCAAGCATACTGTATGAAAGACGGTTCATTCTTGATTCGGTATAACGGTAAGCAGCGGCAGGATAGCCGTCTATATTACCAAAGTTACCGTGACCGTCTATAAGAGGATAACGAAGTGAGAAATCCTGCGCCATACGAACCATTGCGTCGTAAACAGAAGCGTCACCATGTGGATGATAACGACCAAGCACGGTACCAACCGTATCGGCGCACTTACGGTATTTACTTTCAGGAGAAAGTCCGTTTTCATACATGGTATAAAGAATACGACGGTGAACAGGCTTTAATCCGTCACGCACATCGGGAAGTGCACGGCCTACAAGCACTGACATAGAGTACTGCAACATACTGCTTTTAACTTCATCAGTAATCTCGACAGGAACAATATTTGTTTCTTCACTGCTGGGCCAATAAACATTTTCTTGTTTTGCCATTTTTCTCTCTCCTTTCCTTAAATATCCAAGTCTGTCGCATAAATTGCGTTATCTTCAATAAATTTACGTCTTGGCTCTACCTCTTCACCCATTAAAATGGTAAAGGTTTCGTCTGCCAAAGCGGCATCGGCCATAGTAACCTGCAAAAATGTTCTATGTTCGGGGTCAAGTGTAGTCTCCCAAAGCTGTGTAGGATCCATCTCACCAAGACCTTTATAACGCTGAACGTCAACACCTGCGCCAAGCTCTTCAACCTTTGCAGCCTATTCCTCATCAGTAAATACGTCATAGTGCTGTTTACCCTTTGAAATACGGAAAAGTGGCGGTTGAGCAAGATATATATGACCTGTTTCAATAAGCTCGGGCATATAGCGGAAGAAGAAGGTAAGCAAAAGTGTTCTGATATGGCTACCGTCAACGTCGGCATCGGCCATAATAACAATTTTGTCGTAACGAAGCTTGTTTATATCAAAGTTTTCGCCAATACCCGTACCCAATGCGGTAATAACAGGTGTAAGCTTATCGTTACCGTAAACCTTATCCTCACGAGCCTTTTCAACGTTAAGCATTTTACCCCAAAGAGGTAAAATTGCCTGGTAGGTTGCGTTTCTGCCCTCAACCGCACTACCACCTGCAGAGTCACCCTCTACGATGTAGATTTCGGTCTTTGTCGGGTCGTTAGAAATACAGTCGGTAAGCTTTTCAGGCATACGGGTTTTGCTGCCAATACCTGCCTTATTACGTGATGCTTCGCGTGCCTTTTGAGCAGCTTCACGCGCATTTGAAGCAGCGATAGCCTTGTCTATTACAATTTTTGAATCAGCAGGGTTCTCTTCTAAGTATTTATAAAGCTGGTCATTAACTATATCTCGTACAAGCTGACCAACCGATGTATTACCAAGCTTTGCTTTAGTCTGGCTTTCAAACTGAGCATCAGCAAGCTTAACCGATACAACTGCTACCAAGCCTTCCATAATATCGTCAGCCTTAAGGTTATCGGAAGATTCCTTTAACTTTTTAAAATCGTGAGCGTATTTATTTACAACACGTGTAACTGTCTGACGGAAAGCCTGCTCGTGAGTACCACCGTCAATCGTATGTAATGTATTAGCAAAAGAAAGAATTTTGTTATCATAAGCAGTAGACCAAAGCAGAGCAATTTCTGCCATTTCGTCGCCCTTTGAACCTGAAAGATAGATAACATCGTTTATAAGGCTTTCTTTTTTTATGCCAGCAAGCAAATACTCTACGTAGGACTTAATACCACCTTCAAAGCAAAGATCATCACTTTTACCAATAGTTGCTATTGTTTCGTCGGTACGTTTATCTGTGAGAACTACACGAATACCTGCGTTAAGAAATGCCTGCTCACGAAGACGATTAAGCAAGGTATCATAATCATAGGTGGTAGTATCTGTAAATATTGATGGGTCAGGCTTAAAAGTAACGGTGGTTCCCGTTTCGGTGGTATCACCAATAATATCAAGTTCTGTTACAATTGCACCCTTTTCATAGCGCTGTTTGTAAATATGTTTACCATCTTTTACCTCAACCTCAAGCCAGTTTGAAAGTGCGTTAACAACCGACGCACCAACGCCGTGCAAACCGCCGGATACCTTGTACCCGCCGCCTCCAAATTTACCACCTGCATGAAGTATTGTAAATACAACGGTAACTGTAGGTATTCCTTTTTGAGCGTTTATACCAACAGGTATACCACGACCGTTATCGGTAACACGTATAATACCATCATCCAAAATATCTACATTTATTTTTGTACAGTAGCCAGCCAGTGCTTCATCAATTGAGTTATCAACAATTTCATAAACTAAGTGATGCAGACCTCGTTCACCCGTAGAACCTATGTACATACCGGGACGCTTTCTTACTGCCTCTAATCCTTCAAGTACCTGTATAGACGATTCGTCATATTTTTCGGTTACAGGTAAATTTAATTCTTCGCTCATTTTAAGTCTCCTTTAATTTTTATAGAGAATCTATATATCCTGTTCGCTTTAAAAGCGTTGAAGAAGATATTTGTGAAATATAAACCTTTGTATCTTTTCTTGATTTTCCTGCAATTACAAAAGAACGCGGTAAATCATAACTTATTGTAATTACTTTTCCTTGCTTTTCGGCGCGTGATAAAAAATCGCGTGTTCTTTTTGAAACAGATGTGTTTTCAAGATCAAAAATTCCTATTATTTCACTTGTGGGCAGCATTATGTTGTTTCCTAAATGTATATACATTAAATTACACCGCCGTCCTTAATTTTTATTACCTTGCCACTCATTAAATTTTTTATATTTGAAGTATCACAGCAAGTAATAAATGATTGCCAATTTCTTATATGATTTAAAATGTAATTTTGTCTGCCCTCATCAAGCTCACTCATTACATCATCAAGCAAGCATATAGGATATTCACCGCTTATTTCTTTTATAACCTCTGCGCCTGCAAGTTTAAGCGCTAACGCAACACTTCGTTTTTGACCCTGCGAACCATAAGCACGTGCCGATACACCATTAATTTTAAAATTTATATCATCTCGGTGAGGTCCTACCGATGTGGTAGATGTAAACATATCCTGTTCACGTGAAATTTTTAATTTTTCAATATTTAAATTATCGGTTTTTGAAATATAAAAAATTTCTATATTTTCTTTTCCACAAGAAATTCCGTTATAAATTTTTGAAACATAATTATTTAGAATATTAATATATTTTTGGCGGTAATTAGTTATTTTGTTACCCATATCTACAATTTCTGTTTCAAAAACATCAAGCATTATAGATACTGTTTTATCATAACGGTAATCCTTTATTATTTTATTTCTTTGCATTACCGCGCGACTGTAGTTTCTGAGTATTTCTATATAGTTTGGATAAAGCTGACCTATTGATGTATCAAGAAATCTTCTGCGTTTATCTGGCCCATCTGTAACAAGTGTTAAATCTGTTGGTGAAAAAACAACAGCATTATATTTTCCTGCAAGAGAGGATGTATTTAAAAGTTTCTTTTCGTTTAAAAATGCTGTTTTTTTATCATCAAATATAATTTGTGCAGAATTTTCTACCCCAAGCATTTTAAACTCGGTAAAAATTTTTGCCTGTTTTTTGCCAAACTTTATAAATTCATTATCTTTTGTATTTCTAAAACTTTTTGCCCCTGAAAAAAGCCACAAAGCCTCTATTATGTTTGTTTTTCCCTGAGCATTTTCACCGCATATTACATTTATTTCGTCATCAAATTCCAAATTTATATTGGAAATGTTACGAAAATTTTGAATTTCTAATTTTTTAACATTCATTTTTTATAACAAATTTTATATTTTCAAATTCTATGATGTCACCGTTGTGAATTTTTTTTCCCCGCATAGTGCAAATTTCACCGTTTACCGATACCAAACCGTCCTGTATTATCATTTTTGCTTGTCCACCGGTACCTACAACACCAGAAAATTTTAATGCCGAATCAAGTCTTATAAATTCTTCTTTTATAAATAATTCTTTCATTTATTTTAACCTCATAGGCATTATAAGATATATCATATCATTATTATCAGAGTCTGCGGGTGTGATTGTTACGCCGGCATTTGCACCGTTAAAATTAAAGGTTATTTTTTCATGCTCACACGCCTTTAAAGCCTCTAATAAATAACGACTGTTAAGACCCATTTCAAATTCGTTTCCTAAAAGCTCAATGTTCATTTTTTCCTTTGCACGACCAAGTGCTGTTGAACAACTTATAATAAGATCATCTTTACTAAAAGCACAACGAATAGGGGTTGAAAAACTATCATTTATAAGAAGGGAAACTCTTTCAATACTATCTATCATTTCATCACAAACAACAGTTGTTTGTTGACTGTGCTCGGATGGTATTATTTTTTCAAAATTAACAAACTCACCCTCTAAAAGACGCGCAATAAAGGTAAATCCAGATATTTTAAACAAAATAAGTCTTTTACCTACTTTAATTTCAATATTTTCAGTATTTTCATCTATTAACTTAACAACTTCACTTAATGCCTTGCCTGCTATAATAAATTCAATATCATTCTGAATATTTATTTTCTTTCTTCTGATAGCAAGACGATAACCGTCAATAGCAACAAATTGTAAAATACCATCTTTAACAGAAATGTTTATACCTGTAAGAATAGGTCTTGTTCCCTCAATTTGTGATACGGCAAAAATTGTACCCTTTACCATTTCACAAAAATCTTCGCCGTCTATATTAAGATTTTCTCCCTCAGTAAGAGATGGCATTTCAGGAAAATCATTTGCTTCCATACCCATAATATCAAAGACAGCTTCACCGCTTCTTATATGACAAACAAGTCGATCATCACTTTCTATTTCCACATCTATACCTCGAAGCTTTCGTAGTATATCCGCAAGTAATCGTGCATTTATAACAATGTCGCCTTCCTCTTCACAAGAAGCATACATTTCCTTTTTCATACCCATTTCAAGATTATATGAAGAAAGTGTAAGCAATCCTTTTTCAGCCGATAACAAAATACCTTCAAGAACAGGCATTGAGCTTTTTGCACCAACAGTTTTTTGCATTTTAAGTACTGCATCTAATAATACAGATCGTTCTAATCTTATTTTCATAAAAAAGTCTCCTT
>JAZSBS010000161.1:0-3674 GCA_045602525.1 Acutalibacteraceae bacterium | reverse complement strand
GTTGTTGATTTGTTCTTCAAAACTTCCACCAAATTTGTTTTCAAAAAATGCTCCGCCAATAGTGAAAGACCATGGAGAAAAATCTTTTAATTCGTTAAGTATATTGTATAACAATTGATATCCAACCCATTAAAAATACAGTTTTATATAACTTTTGTGAAAATTTTCATTAGATAAGTATAACATATACAACCTTTAATGTCATTAAATTTTCGAATATAATTGCCACTTTAAGCAAATAACTAATTATAAAGGAGTGATAATATGGACACAAACGAACTCGCTAAAAACGCACTTGACCAGATACCAAAGGCAAACGCTGATGCAAAGCGTATTGTAGGACTTGTAAAGCAAGGCGGAAAAGTGACGGGGTATCAATTATCCGATAGTAGCATCGTTTCAAAAAGCGAAGCGGTGCAAATGGCAAAGCAAGGTGGTATTGCAGGTGTAGGAATTGCACACCGCAAGGATAGTGAATACCTTAAATCAATTCCCGATGGTAGCGAAAATAACAATCTTGGCAACCTGCCTAGTGTATCGATGAAATAAAAAACTCCCCTACTTCGTATCTACGAGTAGGGGAAGTTTTTATTTTGCTTTGAAAATAAACTCATTATCCTTATAATCACAAACGACATTGTAACCGTTTTTGATACTACCATCGAGGATTTTTTCACTGAGAGCGTCTTCTATACGGTTTTGAATTTCGCGGCGGAGAGGTCGCGCACCGTATACAGCATCAAAGCCTTTTTCAGCAAGAGCTGTCAACACATCGTCAGTAAATTCGATTGTGATATTAAGGTTTATTAGACGCTTTTTAAGATTATCAAGCATTTTGCCTGCAATCTGTTTGATTTCAGATTGTGTGAGCTTAGTGAACACAATAATGTCATCTACACGATTTAAAAATTCAGGTCGGAATGCAGATTTTAATTCCTCTAAAACACGTGATTTAATATCTTTCTCATTTTGGTCACTGCTGTCACTTGAACCAAAGCCAAACGACACCTTTTTATCGGTTATAAGACGAGCGCCGATATTGGAAGTCATTATAATAACCGTGTTTTTAAAGTCTACCTTTCTGCCCTGCGAGTCGGTAAGAATTCCGTCCTCGAGTATCTGAAGCAGAATATTAAACACATCTGGGTGCGCCTTTTCAATCTCGTCAAAAAGGATTACCGAATATGGATTACGGCGCACCTTTTCGGTAAGCTGACCGCCCTCTTCAAAGCCTACGTATCCGGGGGGCGAGCCTACCAGGCGAGATACCGTGTGCTTTTCCATATATTCTGACATATCTAGTCTTATCATCATATTCTCACTGCCAAACATCGCCTCTGCAAGCGCCTTGCAAAGCTCGGTCTTACCAACACCCGTAGGCCCCAAAAAGATAAATGAGCCAATCGGACGCTTGGGGTCTTTAAGACCTACACGACCACGTCTGATTGCTTTTGATACGGCAGTTACTGCCTCAGACTGACCTACAAGACGGTTATGCAATACCTCTTCAAGTTTAAGCAGTCGAGCACTTTCTTCTTCGGTAAGTTGAACAATAGGTACACCTGTCCAAAGGGATATAATTTCTGCAATGTTTTGCTCAGTTACCTCGCCTGCTGAATGGGCATTTTTACCGTTTTGCTGTTTAATGCTTTCGATTTCCACTTCAAGTTGTTTTTCTTGGTCACGAAGACACGCGGCGCGTTCAAATTCCTGCGAATTTATGGCATCATCCTTATCTGCCTTTATAGCAGACAGTTTTTGTTCGGCATTTTTGAGCTCATCAGACGGTTTAGAAGAACTAAGTCTTACACGCGATGCCGCCTCATCGATAAGGTCAATAGCCTTATCGGGCAAAAATCGGTCATTGATATATCTTGACGATAATTTAACCGCCGCAGTGATAGAATCATCGGTGATAACCACCTTGTGATGCGCTTCGTATTTATCCTTTAAACCCTTTAAGATTTGTATAGCATCGTCTTCATTGGGTTCGGCTACAGTTACGGTCTGAAAACGACGTTCAAGCGCAGAGTCTTTTTCTATATTTTTGCGGTATTCGCTTATGGTGGTAGCACCTATAAGCTGAAAATCACCGCGTGCCAAAGATGGCTTTAAAATGTTTGCCGCATCGGTTGAGCCCTCGGCTGAGCCCCCACCTATTATGGTGTGAATTTCATCAATAAACAATATAATATCATCGGCTTTTGTTACTTCGTCAACCACAGACTTGATACGTTCCTCAAAATCACCACGGTATTTTGTACCCGCAACCATACCCGTAAGGTCAAGAGTAAAAACCTTTTTATCAAGCAAAATTTCGGGCACGTTGCCGTCAACTATACGCTGTGCCAAACCTTCAATTATAGCGGTTTTACCGACACCGGGCTCACCTATCAAACAAGGATTATTTTTTGTGCGGCGGCAGAGTATCTGGATAATGCGTTCAACCTCAGTCTCACGGCCAATAACTGGGTCAATTTTGCCCTTTTCCGCTTCTGCGGTTAAATCTCTGCCATATTTTTGCAGGGTTTCGGTCTTTGTGTTTCTAGCCTTACCGCTTGACTGTGTTCCTAATTTTACATCATTGATATTTTGAGTTTCAATACCCGAAATCTCAAGAGCATTTGAGGTGAGTGATGCAATATCGACACCCAACTCTTTTAAAAAGCGAATGGCAAAGTTATCTTGCTCACTGAGTATTCCTATAAGTATATGCTCGGTGCCGACATATTTTTTGCCAAGATTACTGCAGCCCTGCATTGCCACCTCAAGCACACGTTTAGCGCGGGGTGTAAAATAATCGGGTGACAGCTTTGTGGGTGTGCCCGTACCGATATTTGTGCGGATAAGTTCTTCTATTTTATCGGCGGTAACGCCCTGCTTGTTTAAAATACTTGCGGCAACGCCACTGCCAATGCGCAAAAGCCCCAACAACAAATGCTCACTACCCACATAGGTGTGTCCCATCTGTGATGCCGAATTTATAGCCTGATTTAAGCCTTCGTTGGCTTTTTCGGTAAAACCGTTAAAGTTATACTTCAATTATTAAAATCTCCTTTAAAGTGAATTTCTAATTATTTTAGCGCGTTCTATATCGCGCTCGTCGGGTGATATTTCACCAAGCTTTCTCATAATCATATAGGGCTGACCCTCGATTAAAAGTTTTATTGGTGATATATTGCAGTCAATAATACCCTGAGTAGCGCCAAGCTTTATATCACTAAGCCGCGCCATCATCTCATTGCTTGTGAGTATTCTTGCGTTTTTAAGAATACCCAATGACCTCATACATCTATCCTCTAATTTAATACGGTTAAGCTTCGCGCGATAGCCTTGCTCTTTTTCTATTAGCTGTGTAGCAATAATTTTAAGGTTATCTATGGCGTTTTTTTCACTGATACCAAGCGTAACCTGGTTAGAAATCTGATAAAGTGATGCCAGTGCCTTGGTGCCCTCGCCATACATGCCACGCACGGTTAGTCCTATTTTGCTAATAGAATCAGCAAGACCCGACATCTCGCCGTGACTTTCTATAAGTGGCAGATGCAACATAACCGACGAGCGAAGTCCCGTACCCAAATTTGTAGGACACTCGGTCAGAAAACCGATACGCTCGTCTAACGCAAGATCAAGTCCGCCGCACAAAAGCGATTCAATGTTGTCGGGAATTTCAT
>JAZSBS010000160.1:0-9460 GCA_045602525.1 Acutalibacteraceae bacterium | reverse complement strand
GTAAATATGGGATGATATATTTACATGACATATTTAAAGGGGAACCCCCATACAGAAAGGAATGGTTTTTAAATGACAAAATTGTTTAAAAACAGCAAACAGGTACTCAGCTTTGTTATTGCTTTCGCAATAATTGCGGTGTCATTGTTTGTAGGCGTTGGCATTAACGCTGACGCAGCATGCGCTACCGATAATATAGACTATTGGGATGGTACAAGTGATACTGCTCCTACAAAAACAGAAGCAGATGGCACAGTAATAATTGAAACCGCTGAGCAGCTTGCTTATATTGCTAAAAACGGCGCAGCACAAGGTAGCAAATATAAGATTTCTGATGATATTGATGCTTTTGTTATGCAACCGGAAAATTCTGTGGCTGCTACTAAAGACGAAGATGCTAATGGTATTGCCGATGTGTTTGAGTTTGATGGTTATGAAGAAACAAAGGCATATTTTGAAGATGCCAGCCTTACAGACAAGAAATCCTGGTTTAGCGCTAGCACAGGCGGAATTTTTTCTGGCGAATTAGATGGTAACGGTGCAGGAATTTACGGCTTATATGTAAAAGGTGGTTGGGCAAGCACAGGCTTGTTCACTACTGTTTCTCATAATGCTACCATTAAAAATCTTGCTATAAAAAATTCATACATTGCGGCAGGTAATTATGTTGGTGTATTGTTTGGTTTATCTTCTTCAAACGGTAACGATTACGTCATTACTATCGATACAGTAGAAATTAGCAATTGTTATATTTTGAACACCACTGAGCCCAATGGTACAAATGATGACGTTCTTTATAACAGAACAGGTATCATTAATGGTAATGCTAAAAACAGAATCAGTATTAATAATGTAATTCTTCACGATAATATGGCAACCAATACTGTAGGTACGGTTATTGAGCATGCATTTAAGGTAAATAACAGTTGGACCGAAGTTGGTGTTAACCATAGATATAGCAATTTACTAATTTTTGGAGCCCGCGCATATGATCCTTCGACCTACAATGCATATTTAGCTGGTTTGTACACATCGGTTTACACTGACGCAGATGTTACCGACGGTAGATACACTTACAAAGCAGAGCAGTTGGCTCATGTTGATTTGGAAAATGCAGTCGGTGCCGCAGCTGAGAACGCAATGCCAACACTTGACTGGGAGAACACTTGGGTTGCAACAGAAGGTTTTCCCGAACTTCGTGCATTCCACAATCTTACAGCGGTAACTCCAGATGCTAACGGTCACGGTTATAAATGTGCAGACTGCGATATTGACGCTGTAGTTGCACATGCTTGGGATGGAAACGAATGTACTGAATGTGGATACACATGTAACCATACATCACAAACGGTTACTAAAACTGATGCCGCTACCTGCGTATCGAAGGAGACTGTTTATTCTACCTGTAATAACTGTAAACAAGAACTTACCGTACAAGTAGGTGTTGCTCCGGTGGGTCACAATGTTACTTGGGTTGAGCCTAATTCTGCTGACTGTGTAAACACAGGTGTTTACGGTTATTGGCACTGTTCAGTTTGTGACGGTAATTATGTTGCCGAAACTGAGGAAGAAGCTAAATGGGCACCTATGGACAGTTCATACGCTAACCCCGAAACAGACCTTATAATTCCTGCCGATCCAAACGGCGGTCACATAAAGGATGTAGACGCCGACGGTAAAATAATCGTAGGTTATGATAAAGACGGTCATTGGTATGAATGCTCTGTTTGTGATGGAAAGCTTGATCACAATAGTGAAACGCTTCCTGAGGGTCAGGTTGTCGCGCATGATTTCTTTGCAAGTGTTTGTAAGGAATGCGGTTGGAAGTGCGAAAAACACGATTATCAGCTTACAGGTAATATTCTTGTAGTAGGCGACTGCTATACCGATCACGAGGATGAATTAAAGTGCACAATCTGCGGCAAGCAGGAAATCGAGGTAATCAAGGCTAGACATAAAATTGTTCCTGTGGAAGAGGTTAAGGCTACCGACAATTTGGAAGGCACAAAGGCTCACTATCAGTGTACAGAGTGCAAGTCAATCTATGCCGATGTTGAGGGCAAAACCTCTGTAACCAGGGCATCTTTGGTTATACCCAAGAAATTGCCTGCAGGCTATGAGAATACTTATGGCGGCACGGGTAGTACCACTGCTCCGGAAAATGCAGACACCAGCAATAAGAGTCCATCCACTGCAGACAGCGTTATGACAGTAGTTGCAGCAATTACGGTTCTTATGGGTGCAGCGTTTGTAGTTGTTCGCAAGGCAGTTAAGGCATAAAGCGTAATTTGTAATTCATAATTTAATTAATGCAAAAAGCACCTACTATATTGATATAGTAGGTGCTTTGTTAAAATAGAGGTAGTTTATGAAAAAAATAATTACTTTAATGTTAGCGGCTGTTATGCTTTTTTCGGTTAGCGGCTGTAAAAGCAATGACACTCTTACCAATTCTTCTGCGGAAGAGATTGTTGAGGTCGAAGAGATTGTTATTGACCAAACCGGCAGTCAACTTACAAGCAGTAGCGATAATACAGCATCTGATGGCTTGTCTCAAAATGATAACATTACCTCTCAGGGTAGCGAATCAAGCGAAGAGTCAGACGGTTCGTCCGTAGTCATTGACTATGACACTGTGGTAGAGGTTGATATCTGTGACGAGATTATACGTCTATATCTTGATGCCGTTGACCCTAAAAAGCAGTATACATTTCTTAGTCAATACGGCAATTTAATGTTGGACTATCAGTCATTGCCGCTTGAATGGAAGAGTGACGGAAGTCATACATACACTGTATATATATCAGAAAATGCCGATTTTTCTAACGCCTATATTATGGATACTTCGGTTAACAAGGCTGACAAAACCGGAATATGCGTTCCCGGAAAAACATATTATTGGAAGGTTATGGGCATTTATTCTGACGAGGCCTTGGCTGGCGGCAAAATAAAAATCAAGGATGCTCCTGTACGTTGGATCAAGCTTGACGGTGTTAACAACGTTCGTGATATGGGCGGTTGGAAGACAGAGAGCGGCAAAACTGTAAACTATGAAAAAATTTACCGTGGCGCACAGTTGGATAAAATAACCTCTAAAGGTCTTAACACTCTAAAAGCGTTAGGAATGAAAACAGATATTGATGTGCGCTCTACAGCCAGCTGGGACACTCATTCAGCCGTAGAACGAACAGGGCTAAAATATTATTTTTTTGACAGCGGTTATTCGTACGAGGCAATTTTAAATGAATACATCGAGACTATTGGTCCTAATTTGCAGGAACTGTTTAAGTTGCTTGATGATGAAAGCAACTATCCAATTTATCTGCATTGCGGTGGCGGTACAGATCGCACAGGCACCTATGCGTTTATATTAAACGGCTTGCTTGGTGTGTCTTATGAAGACCTAACACGCGATTACGAGCTGACCTCTTACGCAGGCGCAGACCGTTGGCGTGGTAACGGTACAGGCGGAACATTTGCTCCCGATGATTTAATACACGAAAATGTTTCGAATAGCCAAGAGGATGCTAGTTGGGGTGTGCTGAACAAAAAATTTATGGAAAGCAAATACTGCACAGACGGCAAACTTTCTACCGCGATACAAAACTTTTTGCTTGACCGCGGTGTAACACAGGCACAAATTGACAAGTTTAAGGAAATAATGCTTAAGTAAATAAACGATAAACAAAAACAAGTATCTACCTTATTTTAAAAGTAGGTGCTTGTTTTTGTGAGAGTTTTCGTGTTGCTTTGCGGTGGAGCGCATAGACTTTAAGCGACGTTATCTATTTATAATTCATAAATTATAAGTCTCTGCTTTTAACGTTAAGCAGAGACTTAATTATATAGTTATTATGCATTAGTGTTGCTAATTGTGCATTAAAGATTAAATGTGTATCCTGCCAAAATCCCCAAAATTGCCGCCACACAAATGATTAACACGGGCGGTATTTTTTTGCGTTTATAGAAAACCAAAGCAGTGCAAACAGCAAATATTATAGCTGAAATATAAAACGTTGGAACCTTTAATAGCGACACACTAAAGCCGCTTGGCAAAAATACGGTAATTGCCATAGAGATTACCGCCGACGCGATGAGACCGATGGCGGCAGGTTTTAGTCCTGTCATTAAGCCTTTTACGGTGTGACTGTTTTTAAATTGCATATAAAAACGAGCCACTAAAAGTATAACAATGAATGACGGCAAAACCACACCAAGCGTTGCGCACGCTGAGCCTAAAACTGTAAAGCCCAAACTGTCATATTCAGTGCCGCCAACCTGTGAGCCAACATAGGTTGCAATATTGATAGCAAATGGTCCGGGGGTGGATTCACTTACGGCAATAAAATTAACAATTGCTTCTTCACTAAGCCAATTATGTGCGATTACCTGTTCTTGTATAAGCGGCAACATAGCATAACCGCCGCCAAAGGTAAACAGACCTATTTTGAAAAACGTCCAGAAAAGTTCTAAAAATATCATTTGTCACCCCTCCTGCGCAAAACAGAATAGGTCACAAGACCAAACAGAGCAGATACGATAATTATTAAAAACACATTTATGTCGGTAAGTGCTCCAACGGCTACTGCAAAAGCCATAACGATATAAGATATCCAGTCTTTAGGACATTTTTTAAACATAGATATAAGCGCTTTAATAACCAACGCCAGTACACCGGCGCGAATACCCATAAAAGCATACTGTACAGCGCGAAGACTCTGAAAAGCCGTAAGCACAAACGATATAACCAATATAATCACAAAAGAGGGGAGCACTACACCAAGTGTTGCCGCTGTAGAGCCCAAAACACCGCATACTCGGTAGCCAACAAAGGTGGCAGAGTTTATTGCAATAGGACCGGGAGTTGATTCCGCAATGGCTACGATTTCTAAAATATCCTCGTCAGTTATCCACTTGTTTTTTTCAGCTACCTCGTGTTGTATAAGCGGAATCATAGCATAACCGCCGCCAAAGGTAAATGCGCCTATTTTAAAAAACGTGGTAAAAAGCTTAAGTGCTTTTTTAAAATTATTCATTTATTCCTCATCCTTACCACAGCAGCGTTTGTATTTTTTGCCGCTACCACATGGGCACAATGCGTTTTTGCTGACTACCCCTTTGCCACGAACGGTAAGAGGCTTATTGCCGCCTGCAGTTGTTTCCTCGGCAACCTTTTCACGCTTGACCTCTTCGTTTTTGCGCACACGAACCGACAGCGCCAACTTTGCGGTCTGCTCGCGTATAGCATCAGTCATAGCCGAGAACATATCGTAGCTTTCGTTACGGTATTCAACTACAGGATTATGTTGACCATAGCCGCGAAGACCTATGCCCTGACGCAGTTGATCCATAGCATCTATGTGATCCATCCAATTCGAGTCTACCGAACGAAGTAATACTACGCGCTCTACCTCGCGCATAACGGTGCCACCAAATTCGGCCTCACGTTGCTCATATTTTTCACGGGCAACGGTTTTCAACTGTTCAGCAACCTCTTCTGGCTCAAGGCCTTGTAGCTTTTCGGTTGTGAAATGCGTATCGTCGGTGTCGATTATCCAACCGCCAAAGTGATCGCGAAGTCCCTTGATATCTTGGGTTCCCTCGTCATCATCTTGTGCAAGGTAGATTTTTGTGTAGATATCAATGGTGTCATCAATCATCTTAAGCACGGTGTCTTTAATGTTTTCACCGTCAAGCACACGATTGCGCTGATTATAGATAAGCTCACGTTGCTTGTTCATAACATCATCATACTCAAGTACGCTCTTACGTGATGCAAAGTTGATACCCTCTTTACGCTTTTGAGCGCTCTCAATTGTTTTAGAAAGCATACCGCTTTCAAGTGGCATATTTTCGTCAATGTTCATGGTGCTCATAATACCCGCGATGCGTTCGCCGCCATAAAGGCGCATAAGGTCATCCTCGAGTGAAATGTAAAATTTTGTGCTACCGGGGTCGCCCTGACGACCTGCGCGTCCGCGAAGCTGATTGTCGATACGTCGCGAATCGTGACGCTCGGTGCCTATGATGCAAAGACCACCGCTTTGGCGTACAGCATCTGCGTGGGGTGCAATTTCTGCTTTGAAATTGCTGTAATATTCTTTGTATTTTTCGCGGGCAGCAATGATATCGGGATTTTCGGTTTCGCCAAAGCCCGTAGCTTCAAGTATCATTTCTTCGCTAAGTCCGTCGTGGCGAAGCGCTGCCTTTGCCAAATATTCGGCATTACCACCAAGCATAATATCGGTACCACGTCCTGCCATATTGGTGGCTATGGTAACAGCACCGGGAATACCTGCCTGAGCGATAATTTCAGCTTCTTTTTCGTGGTGCTTTGCATTAAGTACATTATGTTTAATACCACGTTTTTTAAGCATTGAAGATAAGAGTTCTGACTTTTCAATGGTGACGGTGCCTACAAGCACGGGCTGATTTTTTGCGTGGCATGCTACAATGTGATCAATCACTGCATTAAATTTAGCCTTTTCGGTTTTATAAACCGCGTCGTTTTCGTCTATACGTGCAATCGGCTTGTTTGTGGGTATTTCAACAACATCAAGCTTATAAATTTCCTGGAATTCGGTTTCCTCGGTCTTGGCGGTACCCGTCATACCCGAAAGCTTATTATAAAGTCGGAAGAAATTCTGGAAAGTAATAGTAGCAAGAGTTTTAGACTCTCTTTCTACCTTAACGCCCTCTTTTGACTCAATAGCCTGATGCAGGCCTTCGTTATAGCGTCTGCCGTACATAAGGCGACCGGTGAATTCATCAACAATTATAACCTCTCCGTCTTTTACTACGTAGTCAACGTCACGCTTCATAATGCCATGAGCACGAATAGCTTGATTTATGTGGTGCGCAATTTCAATGTTTTCGCTGTCGTTAAGGTTTTCAATTTGGAAATATTGCTCGGCTTTTTTAACACCGTCGGGGGTAAGAATGGCGGTATTAGCCTTTTCGTCTACAACATAGTCGCCGTCATAAGCGGCATCCTCGTCACTTGCCTTATCGTCCATTTCCTTAACCTTTACCATTTTAAGCGATTTGGCAAATGCGTTTGCCTTGGTGTAAAGGTCGGTGGATTTGCTGCCCTGACCCGAAATGATGAGCGGCGTGCGTGCCTCGTCTATAAGGATAGAGTCAACCTCGTCGACAATGGCAAAGTTGTGCTCACGCTGAACCTTTTGTTCTTTGTAAGTAACCATATTATCGCGCAGATAATCAAAACCTAATTCGTTGTTGGTGCAGTAGGTTATATCTGCATCATAAGACTTGCGTTTTTCGTCCTTGGTCATACCGTGGATAATAAGACCTACAGACAAACCTAAAAATCGGTAGAGCTTGCCCATCCACTCCGAGTCACGCTTTGCAAGGTAATCGTTTACAGTTACAATGTGCACACCTTTGCCGGTAAGCGCATTAAGGTATGCGGGTAAAGTAGCAACAAGTGTTTTACCTTCTCCCGTCTTCATTTCGCTGATACGACCCTGATGCAGTATAATTCCGCCCAAAATTTGAACGGGGAAGTGGCGCATACCGAGTACGCGGTCGCCTGCTTCACGGCATACGGCAAACGCCTCGGGAAGTATCATATCAAGTGTTTCGCCGGTAGACAATCTGTTTTTAAATTCCTCTGTTTTGTCGCGCAGCTCATCATCTGAAAGTGCGCGGCATTCTTCTTCGTAAGAGAGAACCTTGTCTAAAATAGGGCGAATATGTTTTATTTCTTTTTCACTGTAATTGCCAAAAATGGCTGTAAGTAATCCCATAATTTACCTCTAAAAATTTATAGTATATATATTATATAATAGAATTGTTAATAAATAAAGTACTATTTAAGTGTAAAAACATCGTCTTTAAACGATAGACCCGATGTGTAATGCAATTTGCCATCGTTATCTATAAAAACAGCCTCGGTGTCGGCGGTGTTTTCAATAAGTTTTTGCGCATTTTTAAGACCTATAAGTATACATACGGTAGACAGTGCGTCGGCGTCCATAGAACTGTTACCGATTATTGTAGCGGAGGTAAGGTCGGTGTCACACGCATAGCCTGTATCTGGGTCTAGGATGTGATGATAAGGCTTTATATCGGCGGGTATGTACCGTTCATAGGTACCCGATGTTACTACTGTCTTATTGCGCACTTTTAGAGTAGCGGCAAGTTCATCCGAGAAAGGCTGTTTTATACCAACGGTATAATCGCGGTCTCCAAACACTAAAAGATTCCCGCCCAGGTCTATTATACCCTCCGACACCTTCATTTCCTTAAAGTATTCTGATAGCCTGTCAGCAACATAGCCTTTGGCGATACCACCAAGGTCAATCTGCCTTCCATTTAAATTAATTTTGTTACCCTCAATTTTTATACTCTGATAGTCAACGTTTTTTAGCGCATCGGATATTTCATCACGCGAGGGGATTATTTGCTTGTTAAAATCCCAAAGTGAGCTTACGGGGTATATGGTTATATCAAACTTTCCGTTTGAAAGATTGGCGTAATACAGGCTCTTTTCAATAATCCCAAGCGTATCATCCGAGACCTCGACAAAGCCTTCGGTGTTATTAAGGGTATATACCTCGCTATCTTGTACTGTGCGGCTGAGCAGCTTTTCATAATTTTCGCATAACTCAAAAGCACCATCAAGCGTTTCATTACTGCAATTGGCAGTAAGTGTTACTACAGTGTCAAACAAAAAGCGGGTGTCTTTATTTTCCAGCTTACCGGTGCATCCGCACAAGAGTAACAGGACCAAGCTTAAGTTAAGAGAAACAATCTTTTTCATAAAGAATATTATACAACTTCTTCACTTTTTTGTAAAGATATGTTAAAATAAATATATAAAAGGTGGTGATTGTTTTGAAAAAGGGCGATTTTGTAATAATCGGTACAATAGTATTTGCTTTTGTTTTATCTATTGTTTTGCTGGTCTCATTTTCAAAGCAGGGTAGCCGCGTGATTATAAAGCAAGATAATAAAATTATTTATGATAAAAGTATTAACATAAACGAAACCGTTGATACGGGCACAAATACGATTGTTATAAAAAATGGTATAATTTATATGGATGATGCCTCTTGTAAAAATCAGATTTGTGTAAACACAGGTAAAATAAGTAAGAAGGGTGAAAGCATTGTATGTCTGCCAAACAGGGTAATAGTGGAAATAAAATAGATATAAAGCGCATTACCCTTTACGCGTTGCTTGTGGCGTTTTGTCTTATTATAGGATATTTAGAAAACTTTTTATCCATTGTTCTTACTTCAGTAGCGCCCGGTATTAAGATAGGACTTTCAAACGCTATAGCGCTAACCCTCGTGTGCCGAGGAGACATTCGTGGCGCATGGTTGGTAAATGTTACTCGTATAGCCTTATCGGCACTGCTTTTTGGTTCGCCGATATCATTCTTGTTTTCACTCTCGGGCGGTGTGGCTTCAATGTTAGTAGCTTGTGCTCTGAG
>JAZSBS010000159.1:0-7947 GCA_045602525.1 Acutalibacteraceae bacterium | reverse complement strand
TTATCAATCATTTCAAAAACATCTGGGTGGTCGTGATGAGCAGTAGGTAGCCAATTATACCAATCCGGCGGTAATTCAAATGATTCGTTTTTTCCGCCTAATGTTCTTGCATACACAATATCCAATGTCTTTAAATATGCTTTCACATCTTCATATCTTGTGCCATTATGAAACTGGAGTATTCCAACATCAGGATATGCCATACCGCGTACTATTGTATCAAAATCTTTTTCTAAACCAAGACGGCATTTAGCAACATCTAAAATTCCTTCAACTACCCTTATGTTACCGTTAGCTTTATGCTCGGCACCGTGATTAGCAATTTCGTGACCCTTAGAAATGATATGTTCTTTAATTTCATCAACTGTTAAATGCCAATCTTCAGAAGAATTTCCAATAAATTCGCTGTTAAGATTAAACGTACCTTTTAAACCGTAGTCATTGAATAATTTTGATAAACGTATGTCCGCTCTGCAACCGTCATCATAACTAAACGTTACTGCCTTGGGTTTACCATTTGGAAATCTTAAAAATCTATATCTCATAATCAAAAACCTCTTTCCTTTATACCGTATAAGCCTGTCTTGCTATAACATGGTCTTGGTATTCTTTATCGAGTTCCACAAAGTATGCGCTCCAACCCCAAATACGAACAACCAACTGTCTGTAATTTTCAGGGTGTTTTTGAGCATCAAGCATTTTATCTAGGTTTACAGTATTAAGCTGTAGCTGATGACCGCCCCTGTCGATAAAGTTCTTAACTAATAATCCTACCTTTTCTATACCGTCATCATCCGCAAAAATGCTTTGATGGAATTCAAGTGTTAAAGGTCCGCCGTTCATAGCATTTTCAAAATGTTGCTTTGTCATAGATGCTATTACAGATACGGGCCCTTTTACCTTTGCAAAAAGGGATACTGAATAGTTAGTGCCAAAAGGCTCTTTTTCCCGTCTGCCGTCAGCCGATGCACCAATTTCATTTGCGTGCCATAAATAATACATAGCCGAACCTGTACCGGCTCTATAAATACCACCCCTGCAGTTTGTTTTACCCTTTAAGGCATTACCGAATGTATCAAGTAAATCGGTTGCAATACTGTCAACAAAATCATCATTATTACCAAGCTTTGGTGTTTCATAACGCAGTTTGTGTAAAAGTTCAGGTGTGTCTTTAAAGTTAGTGTCTATCGCCTTTATAAGTTCCTGTTTGCTTATAGACTTTTCTTCAAAAACATATTTCTTTATTGCGGCAAGTGAGTCTGCCGCAGTAGCAATACCCGTTCCGTGAATACCAAAGTTATTATATTTTCCACCATTATAAATATCGCAGTCCATAAGCACATTCATAAAGGGTGACGGAATAAACCAAAGATTATTTATATTATCACAAATTTCGTTGCATTTGCTTTCAATCTCAGCTTTTACAAAGCCAAAAAATTCATCATAAGAATTTGCTTTTTCAAGACTGTTATGTAATGCAATATCAATAGCCTTTGGATAAGACATAGCACTGATATTTGCAACATCCGCTCCAATATTTGGAATAATAAATTCCCAACAAGCCGCAACTGTATAGTTTACAGCATCTTCATGGCTGTAACCCATTTTTTTGAGAGCTGGGATTACAACATCATCATTTGAATACTGAGGGAAACCGAGTCCTGCTTTAGTTAGCTTTGTAGCCTCGGTATATCTGTCAGCAGGTGTGTTTTTAGATACCCTTAAATTAATTTTAGGGTCTATCATTTTATTATTGCAGGATGCTTTAAGGCAAAGTTCAGAAAGAAGATTATATATATCGTTTCCGTCCTCGTCACAACCGCCGAGCATCATACTCTGTCCGTTATCTCCCTGTTGAACACCGACATAAATATCGCTGTCTTTATTGAAAGACAAGAAGAAATCTTCTAAAAGTTCAAGAGCAGTTTCTTGTTTATAAATACCTTTTTCCATATCTGCTTTAAGATACTTATACATATACTTATCAAATCTGCCTATGGTATTGTGGTAATTACCCTCAAGCCAAAGTGAATAGTGTAAAATTCTAAAGAACTGCAAAGCCTCACGGAAATTTCGCGCAGGATAACGGGGCACTTGTGTTAAAACTTCAACCAAGTCCTCTCTTCCCTGTTTCTTTGCTTCCTCTAAATACTTATCCGAAAGCTTAATTACATTATCTATAGCTTTTTTACCGTATTCATCGGCAGTTTCTCTCTTTTTAATTAAACCTGTTGCGATAGTATCATAATAATTCGGAGAAAGGTTAGACATAAAGCCGAGTTCATGGATATAATACTTGGAGTTTATATCTTTCCACTCTTCATCTGTAAAAATTGCAGGAAGATTAGAAACCGTGCGCAAAAACACTATCTGTTCACCATCAAGTATAACCGCTTTTTCTTCATCACAAAGTTTTTCAAAGCGGTCTGCCATACGCTCAATAGGAGTTAAACCTTTTTTAGCATATTCGCAGCCTAAATCCCAATCTACAGTATGACGGTATTGATGGTGTTTTTTGGAAATAACATATTCTAATAAATCACTCATAACTAAGGTCTCCTGTTTATTTAATAGAATCAGGTGAAATTGAGAAGTTAAATAAAATATCTTTTTCGTTTAACTTGAATTCTTCTGAAAGTGCCGGACCGCAAGAATTCGAGCCTATACCGGACACTTTATAATCTATTCTCAAATGAACATTCCCATCAGACAAAAGTTCATCTGTATGATTAGCTTTATACAATGCCTCTATACTGTAATTTGACGCATTAATCTCAAATGGAGTTTCACTATAGAAATGTAATTTTCCTATTTTAAGCATTGAAACCATTGTGTGATTGCCATGTTCCTGCGGCCGTACATAAGGCACATACTCTTTATCGGTATTACTACAATACAGCGAAACCGGAGCATTATGGTGCATATCACAATAATTCTCTATTTGACCTCTGCCAAAATAAGTAAATTCTTTAGATATGCTCGGCAATGTAAACTCAAATCCCAATCTTGGCAAAAAGAAAGCATTATCGCGTACATTAACAGTTAAATCGTAATTAACCGTTCCATTTAAAAATACCGTTATTTCTAATAAGTATCTAAAACAAGGTTCACGGGAAACACCCGCCAAAGAGCCCTTTACCCTAATTTTACCATCAGTAAGCTCACAACCGTAAACCTTTAGGAATGAACAATCTAAATTCTCTCCTTGCCAAATATTGGTATTAGCCCAATACTGTATTACATTTCTGTCATTATCTGTTGGGGCACGGAAAGCAGAAAGCTTAACTTTATCTGAAAGTTGTTCCTGTCCATCTACAACCATACTAATAAAGTTGCCGTAATACTTAGAAAATGTGTAGGAAAAACCGTTTCCTTTGAAATAAATATTTAACTCATCTTCTATTGGGATTAAAACTTTTTCATTTGTTTTTTCTATATCCCTTTCCCATTGTAATTCGTGCTGATCAAAAGCAACGTTATTTCCGTCTTTAAACAAAAATACGTTCACATAAGCACCATATTTGCATACAATAGGCTCATACTCAATTTCTATATTGGTTTTTTGGTGCGGTGCTAAAGAAATCGGTACGCTAACCCGTTTAAGCTCCTCACCGTCAATTTCAATAGTATAGAAGAACTCATATTCACAAAGGTCGGTAAAATCCAGTCGGTTTAATATTGTAAGAATATTTCCATCAAGCGATGTTGCAAAGGGTTGAAATGCATATTTGGTTTCTAACGAACCCGCTTTAAGTGAACGGTCAGCAAATACCAATCCATCACAGCAAAAATTACCGTCATGTGTGATTTCACCATCAAAATCACCACCGTATTTTTGTACCCCGTTTTCAACTACAACATGATCTGCCCATTCCCAAATGCAACCACCGATAGTCTTTTTATATTTATCAAAAATATTTTGATACTTAACTACATCTCCGGGACCGTTACCCATGGCATGTGAATATTCACAAAGGAAAATGGGCATATTTATGTCATTGCTTTTAGCCAATTCCTCAACTCTATCATAGTCTAAATACATCATAGAATAAACATCGCTATTATGAATTTGACCTTTGCGACAAGCATCCTCGCAGTGAACAAGACGGGTATTGTCTCGCTGTTTTGTCCAACGTATCATATCCACATGATTGCAGCCGTGTGCACTTTCATTACCCGTTGACCACATAATAATACTTGCGAAATTCTTGAAAGTCTCAACCATTCTTTCCATTCTTTCAAGGTGCTCTTTTTTCCAACGAAGGTCTGAACATGGCCAAATGTTATCCTCGGGATCATAGCCGTTTCCGCCTGGTGTTCTTCTTGCAAATCCGTGTGTTTCAATATCAGTTTCACAAATTACATAAAAACCAATTTCATCGCAAAGCTGCATAAATCTCGGTGTGGGCGGATAGTGGGCTGTTCTTATGCAGTTTATATTAATTTCCTTCATAAGTTTCAAATCAGCTGCCAACTGAGACTCCGACTGACACCAACCGTCAAATTTGCTTGTATCATGACGATTGACACCGTGCAGTTTTACCGAAACGCCATTAATAAGCAACTCATATTCAGAGGAAATCTCAATATCTCTCATGCCTGTTTTGAGTTCAATTATTTCACCGTCTCGTTCTAATTCTACTTCATATAAAAATGGCTTTTCGGCATTCCATAAAATAGGTTTTTGAGGAGTGAACACAAACTCATTTTCTATACCAGTATTACATAGAAGAGTTTTATTTTCATATATTTTTACATTTGCAAAACCTTGTAATTTAATTTTAATTTCTTTTGAATTAGGTATAATTTCCACATCGGTAATATGTGAATTGGGTCTTTGCAAAATATAAACATCACGAAAAATGCCGTTATAACGAAACATATCCTGACTTTCAAGATAACTTCCGCAACACCATTTCATCACCTTTACAGATATCTCATTTTTGCCTTCTTGCAGGTAATCGGTAATATCAAATTCCGCACGTAAATGACTACCCTGAGTAAAGCCTACATATTTACCGTTTACCGTTAAAAATGCGCAGGAAGCAACTCCCTCAAAAACAAGATATAGTTTTCCCCATTTTTTATCTAAATTAAAAATTTTCTTATATATTCCGCAAGGGTTATCATCGGGTACAAACGGAGGGTCAACAGGATATGGATAATTAATGTTCGAATAATTCGGATTGCCATAACCTTTTAATTGCCAACAAGACGGAACCTCTATTTTATCCCATTTGTCTATTTGCTTTGGAATATCTATTTCCTTTTCAAAATAACGAAACAACCAATCACCGTTTAGGCTGTACTGTTTCGATACACCCTTAGGCACATAATAACTGATTGATTTACTTCTATTTTCACTTGTCAGTTCAGGATTTTCATATATACGCATTTTTCATCTTCACTTTTTAATATAATAATTAACTTTTTATTAATCTTGTTTCGCAAGACATATTTAAATTATTTCAATCTCTGCAAAATCCTCAGTAAGACAATTCTCACCAACAAAAATCCGTCTTACTCCTTTATCAACAACATACTCACCGGAAGCTAAATAGTAACCCAACTTATCAATACCTATTTCAAAGCAAACGGTCTTTTCCTCATTCTTGTTTAGCGCCACCTTTTCAAAAGCTTTAAGTTCGCGTAAAGGACGCATCATTTGAGCTATCGGAGTACGAATATAGAGTTGAACAGTTTCCTTGGCTTCGAAATTGCCCACATTTTTCAGTCTTATAGAAACGGTTATCTTTTTGCCCGATTTCAAATCCTCAAGAGAAATATTATCATTTGATACTTGTAATTCTTCATACTTAAATTCACTGTATGTAAGACCGAAACCAAACGGATAACAGGGCGTAGGTACGCTGTCAAC
This sequence comes from Acutalibacteraceae bacterium, assembly GCA_045602525.1. Taxonomy (GTDB): domain Bacteria; phylum Bacillota; class Clostridia; order Oscillospirales; family Acutalibacteraceae; genus UBA737. The sequence goes on along the minus strand of JAZSBS010000159.1, from coordinate 2,069 downwards.
ATAACAATTTGCAGGTCTTTCATTATAATAACAATCAACCGGTCTGCCACTTGAGGTTACATTGTAATATAGGGGTATATGAGTAGCAAGCCTTGGCGTTGTAACAGGTAATCTGCCCGATGGTGAGACATCTCCAAACAATACATTGCAAACAGCCTTTGCCCCACAAGTTCCGGGATGCCATGCGTAAATAATTGCATCTAAATCATTTGAGATATCTTGCATAGCAATCGGTCTGCCACAAAAAATTATTCCTACTAATTTTTTACCTGTACGCTTGACTTTCTTAATTAATTCCAACTGTTCAGGCGGTAAGGAAATGTTGGAAACCGAACGTGCTTCACCTGTAGAAGCCCAACTTTCTCCAAGTGCTAAAACCACAACATCGCTTTCATATGAGTTTACACTTGAATTATCCCATTCTAAACCGATACCGCAGGAATAATTAAAATCTCCCGTACAAGTTTTTTCCATTAAATCAAGTAATGTATCCATTCCGTCAGTTGTGCCGTCGATACACCAACTGCCTAAAAGTGAACGTTTTTCGGTAGCAAAAGGACCGACAAGAGATATATTTGCACTTTTGCTAAGCGGCAAAAGGTTATTATCATTTTTAAGTAAAACTATGGACTCGGTTGCCATATCCTCAGCATCCTTCAGGTGCTTTTGCTTATCATAGTCGCCGCCATAGCAATAGGGGTTTTCAAACAATCCCTTTTCCATTTTCACAGTTAAAACTCGTCTGACAGCTTCATTTAAAGTTGCCTCGCTAATCTTCCCGTCAATAATTAGTTTTTCAAGGTTATTAAGATAACAACTATCGTGCATATCCATATCAAGACCGGCATTAAGCGCCATTTTTACACAGTCAGCGCCGTTTTCAGCAACGCCCTGTTTTTGTAACTGCGCTATAGCATCATAATCTGAAACTACAAATCCGTCAAAACCTAATTGACCTCTTAAAATATCTGTCAAATAGTATGAACTTGAGGTCACCGGCTGACCGCTAATATCATTGAAAGAAGACATGACTGTCTTTACCCCAGCCTTAACTGCCGAGCGAAAAGCAGGTAGATAATAGTTTTGTAAGCTGTAATCGGTAATTTCGGTGCGATGGTAATCACGTCCGCCCTCAGATGCACCATATCCTATATAATGCTTGGCACAAGCAATAAGATTACCGTTGTCACTTAAATTATCTCCCTGTAAACCTTTAACAACTGCCTTAGCAACCTGAGCACCAACATAAGGGTCCTCACCTGTACCCTCAATAATTCTGCCCCAGCGTGGGTCGCGTGATAAATCAAGCATAGGCGCAAAAGTCCAATGAACGCTTTGAGTTGATGCCTCTTTTGCGATATCACTGTAGCTTTTCTTAACAAGTTCATTATTAAATGCGGCCGCCATACCAAGTGGTATAGGAAAAACTGTATGATGACCGTGAATAACATCACGACCAAATAAAATTGGTATACCATTAGGACTCTCTTCTACGGCTATGCGCTGAATCTTATTATAAAAATCATTAGAAATGACCCCTTGAGCATCATTTCCGGCAGTAGCTCCAACCGACATTAAAATTGCACCAACTTCGCCATTGCGAACAGCATTCAAAAAACTTTCAAGATTTTCCTGTGTAGGTGTTTCGGGTTGATTAAGCTGACCGATTTTTTCTTTCAAAGTCATCTTTTCAAGAAGTTCCGTTATCCTATTTTCAAACCGAGAACTCATATTAATTCTCCTTAACTGATAATTTCAAAACCAAATTATTTAAAAACAATTGACAAAAACACAAACCTATGTTAGACTAAGTAAAGAATTTAACTTATTTGCATAATCTTGCTGATTATTTACATATTTTTACCATAAAAAATCCGAGCTTTTTCCTTTAGAAAAATTACAGTGAAGTTATTTACTCACATAAATGAGGGGGGAATTCTTTTGCATAATGATGAATTGCGTAATATCAAATTTTACCGTGATAATAAGTTTTATATTGAAGTCAATACAGATAATCGCTGGAAATATCCTCCAACACCTACTCATCTTCACGAATCTTTTGAAATCTA
>JAZSBS010000158.1:0-9999 GCA_045602525.1 Acutalibacteraceae bacterium | reverse complement strand
AGTTTATTTTTTCGCTTTTTTGGGTGGTTTGCGACTGAAATATATTTAACAGTAAAAAGTGTATTTCTTAAAATAAAAAATAAAAGATTGCTATTTGCAATTTTGTGGTCGGTTATGTCGATTGTTGGTGTGGCATTATATGTAAAGATTATGGAACCATATTGGTACTTTTTATTTGGTTTTCACACACCTATTTTTTCTATTTATATTGCTATTATGACAGGTTGGTTTTCTAATCAACCAGAAACGTTTTTGATTTATCTGTTTATAGGATTGTTATTCTTTATTGCGTGGGTAATTTCTTTGATGAGAATAAATAAGAGTCATTTATTTGAATATATGATTTTGGTTGATAGAATTATAATTCTATTAATGTTTGCGCTTTATGCTGTTTTTAATTTTAATGACTTTTGCGGTTGGAGTTTTATTATAATTCCAGCAGTAGAAATTGTGATTATAGTTGCTATAATTATTGCATTTAAATTAAAAAGGAAGAAATTTAAATGAACTATATAAAGGCGACCAATGGTCGCCTGTTTTCATGTCTTAATTTCTGTTTATCAACAATAAATTATTGTTTTTCGATAAAATAATTATTGACAAACGATAATTTTGGTGCTATTATGATGGTATAAAAAGGTTTTGGAGGTAATTTTTATGTGGAATAGAAAACGTTCGGTAACACTTTCAATTGTCGTCTGCTTTGTGTTTGTGGGCATACTTACGACGGCGCTGTTTTTGGGGCCTTGGTTTGTTAAGTTCTGGTTTACGGTTTATCGTGGTTGGTCAGAAAACGGAGAGGCTATGCACAATATGTCAACCTTGTTTGCCGGTTGCTTTTATCCCTGTGCTTTATTTGCATATATTACCCTTTACAGTCTTTTAAAGCTGCTTTTTAATATCAAAAAGCAAAATATTTTTATTGATAGTAATGTAAAATATCTTCGCCGCATTTCGTGGTGTTGCTTTGCGGTGGCAGTTATAACGCTTGTTGGCGGTGTGTTTTACATACCGTTTTTGTTTGTGGCGGTAGCGGCAGCTTTTGTGGGGCTTATGCTTCGTATAGTTAAAAACGTTATGCAAAACGCTGTGGAAATACGAGAAGAAAACGAATTAACAATATAAGCGAGGTAAGGTTATGATAGAGATAGATTTAGATGTGATACTCGCTATGCGTAAAATGACATCGCTTGAGTTATCCGAAAGAATTGGTATTACACAAGCTAACCTTTCCATACTAAAAACCGGTAAGGCAAAGGCAATTCGTTTTTCCACGCTGGATGCTATTTGTAAAGAGCTCAAATGTCAACCGGGAGATATAATCAAATATTCAAAGGAGGATTAATCTGATGGGTAACGAAACAAATGAAATTTTAAAAGCAGAGTGCCAGCAATCCAACGAACAGGAAAAAACACCTGAAGTGCTTTTGCCCGAGAGGTATCAACCCAAGCCGTTGTTTGAATTGCAAAAGGATGATACTGTTTTTGCCTTGTGTGCACTTGCGGCAAGTGTTTTTACAGCAATATTTGGTATATTTGGCGGTTTTGCATTTGGATATTTGTTGTCAATTGTTTTAATGACCGCGCTGTTTTGCATATATTTTGCAAAGGGTGGCAAGGTGCACGTCTTACCCTTTATATACGGTATACTTTCATTGGCAAACGGTACTGTATTTATATGCATAAGTAACGGCAGTGTGAGATTTTTTGCCGTACTTGTAAGCTTTTTGTTAAGTCTTGTCTGCTTTGACGGTATGACAAATGACGTATCACACGGTAATAGACAAACTATTGGCATATTTTACTCGGCGGCTTCGACTATTGGTAATATTGGTACCTCAATAAAATCGCTGTTTGCAAGTAGCGACGGTGACAAAAAGGCAATAGGTAAGGTGCTTATAGGACTTGTTTGCGCAATACCTGTTCTGATAATTGTGATACCATTGTTAATTTCTTCTGATGATGCTTTTCGCGGAATGATGAGCAATATATCGGGCAACACCTTTAGCACCATTTTAAAGGCGATATTTGGTATAATACTCTCACTGTTTGCTATTTCATATGGTTTTTCATTAAAAACAGGACGTATTACAAAGGTAAAAGAGGGTAAATTTACAGGTGTTGAAAATGTATACATAATTTCATTTTTGTCGGCAATTGCTGTGTGTTACCTTCTGTACCTGTTTTCACAGCTTGCATACTTTTTTAGTGCGTTTAAAGGTTTTTTGCCTGATGGGGATATAACCTACGCGCAGTATGCTCGTAAAGGATTTTTTGAAATGTGCATTATCGCCGTGATAAATCTGGGCTTAGTATTTTTTAGTATGTTACTTGCAAAAAAACAAAACGGCAAGGTGTGCGCAGGTCTTCAAATAATAGCGACTTTTATCTCGGTGTTCACTTTAATAATCATCGCGACTGCAATTTCAAAAATGGTGCTATATATAAGTGAGTATGGTATGACTATACTGCGTATTACCACAAGCGCATTTATGCTGTTTTTAGCGGTTGTCTTTATATCGGTTATTTTGCGGATATATATTACAAAAATAAATATTGTAAAGACGGCATTGCTTTCCGCAGGACTGATTGTGATGCTGCTTGGAACGGTTAATGTAAACGCGATTTGTGCAAAGTATAACTATGAAGCCTATAAGTTGGGAAAACTTGACTCGGTAGATATAGAGGCGATTTATAACCTTGGTGACGAGGGCATACCGTATATAACAAGGCTTGCTTACAGCGAAGATGAAATGATAGCTGATGAGGCAAAACAATATTTGTCATACGCTTATTGTGATAATGTTTATTTTGATAATATCAAATGTACTGACAACTTTACTGTAGATGATTTAAAACAAAATAAAAAACAAAAGGGATTTAAGCAATTTAGCATACCAAAAGATAAGGCATATGATGCGCTTTATACTTTTTTAGAGAAAAATCCTGACTTTAGCTCGCAATGTGACAAATATTTCAGTGTATCATATTACGATTATAATTGGTAATTATAAAAGTCATAGAAAAACAGGGTTTTATCCCTGTTTTTCTATGACTTTATTTTTTTGATTGCATATTTTTCAAGGCGTGACACCTGCGCTTGCGATATGCCAATTTCTTCGGACACTTCCATTTGTGTTTTGCCCTGCATAAAGCGAAGGCTCAATATTTTTTTTTCGCGGTCAGACAGGTCTTTTATTGCTTCTTTTATACATATTTCATCAAGCCAGTTTTTGTCATCATTTTTGTCGCCAACCTGATCAAGAACATATATGGTATCTCCACCGTCGGAAAAAACAGGCTCGTAAAGTGATACAGGGTCGACAATGCTTTCGAGTGCTATTACAACATCCTCGCGTGGAAGACCCAATTCTTCGGCGATTTCACTTACAGTCGGTTCCTTTTGGTTTCTGTTTATAAGAGCTTCCTTTACCTGCATTGCGCGGTAGGCGGTATCTTTTATAGAACGGCTGACACGTATTGAGTTATTGTCTCGCAGATATCGGCGGATTTCACCTATAATCATTGGAACCGCATAGGTGGAAAATTTTACATTTTGGGTAATATCAAAATTATCGATGGATTTAATCAGTCCTATACAGCCGACCTGAAACAAATCGTCTGGGTTTTCGCCACGGTTACTGAAGCGTTGCACGACGCTTAGCACAAGTCGCAGATTGCCGTTTATAAGCTCGTCGCGGGCAGTTTTACTACCGCCTTTTACCTCGCGCAGCAGTCGTTCTTTTTCCTTTTCCTTCATAATGGGCAGTTTTGAGGTGTCTACCCCACAAATTACAACCTTGTTGCCATACATAGTATCAGCGCCCCTTTAAATGTTTTTTGTTACACAAACATTATTACCTTGCGGATAGGGGCATAATCTAAAAATAAATTTTTCTTTTCGACAAAAAAGGCTTGCATTTTTGCTTTTGTTAATATTTGAAAAAAACACTTGATTTTTTGACATAGTTGTGTTATTATGTTAGACACTGTGAGTAAATATGAGGAGGTGTCACGATGCCTAATATTAAATCTGCTAAGAAGCGCGTTCTCGTTAGTGCCGCTAACGCTGAAAGAAATAAGGCTTGCCGTTCTGCGCTTAGAACTTCTATCAAAAAGGCTAACGCTGCTATTGATGCAAACGCTCCTGAAGCTGCTGAAGCTGTAAAGGTTGCTGTATCTAAAATTGATCAGGCTGCCGGTAAGGGTATTATTCATAAGAATAACGCTGCAAGAAAGAAGTCAGCTCTTGTATTAAAGCTTAATGCTAACGCATAATTTTTAATTTTAAATTAAAACCATATTATTTTTTGCAAAGAATAATATTGCGCCGATAGTTGTTGCTATCGGCGCAGTTTTTTTGTATAATACTATTGAAAGAGGGTGAAAGTATGAGCGAAAATTTAAAGCTTACCGAGCTAAAACATAAGGCAAATCGATTGCCGACCACACCCGGAGTATATATAATGAAGGACAAAAATGATACAATTATATACATTGGTAAGGCAAAGTCGCTTAAAAACCGAGTGACTCAGTATTTCGGGCTCGGCAATCAGCACAATGACAAGGTTCGCAAAATGGTAAGTCTGGTTGACGATTTTGAATATGTTTTATGCGACAGTGAGTTTGAAGCGCTTATACTTGAGAACTCGCTTATAAAACAAAATCAGCCTAAATATAACATTCTTTTAAAGGATGATAAGGGTTATCATTATATAAAGATAACAAATGATAAATGGCGCAAGATTACTACAAGTATGCAGCTTGATGACAGGTCGGCTGAGTATATTGGCCCTTATTATTCATCGGCGGTGGTAAAGGATACAGTCGCCGAAGTGAGAAAGATTTTTAAATTGCCTGATTGTAATCGCAGTTTTGACAAGTATTCAAAGCCGTGTCTTAATTATCATATAGGTCTTTGTGATGCGCCATGCCGTGCGAATATCAGCGTAGCACAATACAATGAAACTATAGATTCTGCCATCTCGTTTATAAAAAACAGCGGCGATGATATTGTTAAAACGCTCAAACAGAATATGGAGGCTGCGGCCGAAAGGCTCGATTTTGAATATGCTGCCAAGCTACGCGACCGCATAAATGCAATAAAAAAGTTAGAGGATAAGCAAAAGGTTGTATTGTGCACCTATAAAAATCAGGACGTGTTTGCAAGCGCGGTTATCGACGATGCAGCATGCATCGCGGTGCTTGTTTTTAGAAACGGTAAACTCACCGATAAAAAACATTTTATAATAGATACTTTTACAGATAAAAATGATTTATACAGCCAGTTTGTTACACAATATTATGTAGGTAATGATATTCCGCCGAGAATACTTATTGATGCTGACATAGACTCTCGCGAATTATTGGAGCAGTGGCTTGGAGAAAAGGCGGGAAGAAGGGTCGATATATTCTTGCCTCAAAGAGGAGAACAAAAAAATCTTGTAAATATGTGCCGCAACAATGCCGCAGATAATCTAGCGCAAAAAACCGAACTACGCGGTCGCGAAATGTCGGCACTTAACGAGCTTGCACGCCTTTTGGGTCTTGAAAGTGCGCCGCGAGTAATTGAGTCTTATGACATTTCTAACACTGCAGGTGATGAAAACGTTGCGGGTATGATTGTGTTTCGTGATGGCAAGCCGTATAAACCACATTACCGTATGTTTAAAATAAAGGGATTTGTGGGGCAGGACGATTATCGCTCTATGGCGGAGGTGCTTGACCGACGCTTTACCGAATATGAGAAGGGCGAGAATGAGGGTTTTGCCACGCTGCCCGACCTTATATTGCTTGATGGAGGCAAGGGACAGATTTCGGCAGTAGAGCCTGTTCTTAAAAAGCATAATATAGACGTAGCGCTTTTTGGTATGGTAAAGGACTCAAAGCATCGCACACGTGCTATAGCCACAAACGGTGGAGATATATCAATAAAGGCAAATGAGTCAGCATACCGCCTTGTGACCTCCATACAGGATGAGGTTCATCGCTTTGCTATTGGATATCATAAGAAACGACGCAGCAAAAAGATGTTAAACTCGGAGCTTACGGCGATAAACGGTATAGGTCAGGCGAAAGCGGCAGCGCTTTTAAAACATTTTAAAACAATCAAAGCAATAAAAGCGGCAAGTGTAGATGAGCTTTGCGCTGTATCGGGCATAAATATGCCCTTGGCGGAGAAAATATATAACGAATTTAATTCTTGACAGGTGAAAATATGAAAATAGCATTTTTTGATACAAAACCTTATGATAAACAATCGTTTGAAAAATATGCAAGCGACGATTTAAAATTTAAGTTTTTTGAAACCAAGCTTAACATTGACACTGCCGATTTGGCGCGTGGATGTGATGTTGTGTGCATATTTGTAAACGATACGGCAGATGCCGAGGTGATTAACAAACTTTATGATTTGGGTGTGCGTGTGTTGGCACTTCGTTGTGCGGGTTACAATAACGTTGATGTAAAGTGCGCCTACGGTAAAATTCACGTGGTGCATGTGCCTGCATACTCACCCTATGCTGTAGCCGAGCACACAATGGCGATGTTGCTTACATCTATCCGTCGTATACACAAGGCATATATACGTACAAAAGACTTTAATTTCAGTCTCTCAGGTCTTACGGGCTTTGACCTTTACGGCAAAACGGTAGGTGTTATCGGTACGGGTAAAATCGGTCGAGTGTTTATGGATATATGCCGTGGCTTTGGTATGAAAATATTGGCATACGATAAATATCCCGCGAAGGATGTGCCGTGCGAATATGTAGAGCTTGAGCGGCTTTTTGCAGAGAGCGACATAATATCTATGCACTGTCCGCTAACTCCCGAAACCTATCATATTATTAATGCAGAGTCTATTGAAAAGATGAAAAAAGGTGTGGTACTGCTTAATACCTCACGCGGTGCGCTTATAGATGCCGATGCTTTGCTTGAAGGAATAAAATCACGCAAGGTGGGCGCCGCTTGTCTTGACGTTTATGAAGAGGAGTCTGATATTTTCTTTGAGGATTTTTCGGGTCACATTGTAGATGATGACACCTTAGCGCGTTTGATATCAATGCCAAACGTTATCGTCACTTCACACCAAGCATTTCTAACCGAGGAGGCGCTCGGTAACATAGCCGAAACCACCGTTAACAATATAAAAGAGATAAATGAAAATGGCGGTAGCCAGAACGAGCTTTGTTATCATTGCGGCAAGACGGAGAACTGTAGGGAACAGCGAATAAGCAAATGTTTTTAAAAACAAGCATCCGTGCATAATATGCACAGATGCTTGCATATTTATTCAAAAGTCTTGACAATGATATATCAATTATATATAATAGGTAAATAATAAAAACAAAAGAGGTGCCAACAATGGCAAAAATGTGGACGGGCGTTACCGACGGCGTTACCGACAGTATAGCCGATGATTTTAATTCTTCGATACATTTCGATAGTAGGATGTATGCGCATGATATAAAGGGCAGTATGGCTCACGCTATGATGTTATCGCTCTGCGGCATTATCGCCGAGGACGAGGCAAATACTATTATAGCAGGGCTTGAAGAAATACTTGCCGATTTACAAAGTGGTAAATTGCAGTTTGATATGTCTGCTGAGGATATACATATGTTTGTAGAGCAAGAGCTTACAAACCGCATAGGTGACGTTGGCAAAAAAATGCATACGGCCCGTAGCCGTAACGACCAGGTAGCGCTTGATATAAGAATGTATCTGCGTGATGAAATAGACGAAATCACAAGCCTTTTAAAAGATTTGGTAGAGGTTTTGTGTGACAAGGCAGGCGAGCACAAGGCAAGCATTATGTCAGGTTATACACATCTGCAGCGTGCGCAACCGATAACGTTTGGCCATCACTTAATGGCTTATGCTATGATGTTGCTTCGTGATATCGACCGACTTGATGACTGCAAAAAGCGTATGAATATGTCGCCGATTGGCTGTTGCGCGTTGGCTGGCACTACTTATAATACAAATCGTAGATTTGAAGCAGAAAAATTAGGCTTTGACGGCATTTGTATGAATTCATTAGACGGTGTTTCCGACCGCGATTTTTGCGTAGAGCTTATGTCGGCAATATCGCTTATTATGGTGCATCTCTCTCGTTTTTCGGAGGAAATTATCCTCTGGTCAAGCTGGGAGTTTAAGTTTATTGAGCTTTCAAGCAGTTATACAACAGGCTCGTCAATTATGCCGCAAAAGCGCAATCCCGACATGGCAGAGTTGGTACGTGGCAAAACGGGTAGGGTATATGGCGATTTGTTGGGTCTGCTTACCACGCTCAAGGGCTTGCCGCTTGCTTACAACAAGGATATGCAAGAGGACAAAGAGGGTGTGTTTGACGCTTGCGATACAGTTAAAATGTGTCTAAAGGTCTTTACACCTATGATTGCCACAATGACCGTATTGACCGAAAATATGAAAAAAGCGGCAGGCGAGGGCTTTATAAACGCTACTGACCTTGCCGATTACCTTGTTAAAAAAGGTATGCCATTCCGTACCGCATATAAAATTTCGGGTCAGCTTGTAGCACTTTGTATTAAGAATAAAACAGTGCTCGAAGATTTACCTTTGGAAGAATATAAACAATTCAGCGAACTGTTTGACGAAGAGCTTTATGACGCAGTAAACCTTGAAAACTGCGTAAAACGCCGCATTTCCGAAGGCGGCACGTCAGTTGAGTCGGTAGAAAAGCAGATTGAGTTTGTGAAAGAGCAATTAAAGTAAGAAATACAAAAGCCACTCAGATGAGTGGCTTTTAAATTATTTTCCTACATATTTCTTTATAGCGTTAAACGATTCGTCGCTTATGTGGTGTTCGATCTTACAGGCGTCGTCAACCGCGGTTTCTTCGCTTACGCCAAGCCGCATCAGCAGCTCTGAAAGCACGGTGTGGCGCTGGTACATTTTTTCGGCAACCTCTACGCCGGCGTCCGTCAGGGTAAGGTAGCCGTCAGAGTCCATAACTACAAATCCGCCTTTTTTAAGCAGACTCATAGCTCGGCTGACACTCGGCTTTGAATAGCCTAAATGCTCGCAAACGTCTATTGAGCGCACATTACCCATTTTTTTGTTTAAAACGTAAATGGACTCGATATACATTTCGCCAGATTCCTGCAAACGCATAAAAACACCTTCTTTATAATGCATTTTAACATAAAAAAAACAAAAAAGCAAGCAAGGGAAATTTTTTGAGAAATTTTGTAAAAATGCTTGACAAATTGTGGCAAGCGATGTATTATACTTATTGGTTAGCGAGGACTAACCGATATTTTATACGATTTAGTTAGCGTAGACTAACCGAGGTGAGACAAAGTGAATCTTATAACTGCAATTGAGGGTAAAGAATATATCATCAAAGATATTGTTACCGATGATGAAGAGTTGGATGCGTTTTTGTTTTCACTTGGCTGCTATAGCGGGGAACCTATTACCGTTGTAGCTCGTAAAAAAAAGACCTGTGTTGTATCTATAAAGGATAGCAGATACAGCATTGACAGTCAGCTTGCTGCTGCAATCCAAGTTTTTGAATAAAATCAAAACGACGGGAGCAGCCGCTTAATTTTTGGTTTTGAGTTAGCGGCGGCTAACCGTAAGATATAAACGATTTATTTACATGTTTCAGGAGGAAAGAAAAATGAGAATTGCGCTAACCGGCAATCCTAATAGCGGTAAAACCACAATGTACAACGCTCTTACCGGCCGTAATGAAAAGGTCGGCAACTGGGCAGGTGTTACCGTGGACAAAAAAGAGGCGCCTATTAAAAAGGCTTACGCAGGCGATCTGGATCTGATTGCTGTTGACCTTCCCGGTGCTTATTCCATGTCTCCCTTCACCTCTGAAGAGAGCATCACCAGTGGTTACGTCAAGAATGAGCATCCTGATGTGATCATCAACATTGTGGACGCTACCAATCTGAGCCGCAGCCTCTTCTTTACCACACAGCTGCTGGAACTGGGTATTCCTGTGGTTGTTGCACTGAACAAGGC
>JAZSBS010000157.1:0-8188 GCA_045602525.1 Acutalibacteraceae bacterium | reverse complement strand
GGACAGGGTAGAAAGAAGTCATCCGAATATGGTTTGCAGCTTCGTGCTAAGCAGACCGCAAGACGTTTTTATGGCGTTCAGGAAAATCAGTTCCATCATTATTTTGAGGTTGCTGAAAGAAAACCCGGCGTTACCGGTGACAACCTTTTAAAAATTCTTGAAAGCCGTCTTGATAACGTAGTTTACAGAGTAGGCTTTGCTTCTTCAAGAGCAGAAGCACGTCAGCTTGTAGGCCACGGTCATTTTGAAGTTAACGGTAAACGCGTTGATATCGCTTCATACCTTCTTAAAGCAGGCGATGAAATCGCTATCTGCGAAAAGGCTAAATCAAGCGATAAGATCAAGGCAGTTGTAGAGGCTAACAGCGCTCGCCCTGTTCCTGAGTGGATCAGCGTTGACCGTGAAAAGCTTATGGCAAAGGTTATTGCCCTTCCCACACGTGAGCAGATTGAAGCTCCTGTTGAAGAGCAGCTTATTGTCGAATTCTATTCAAGATAATAACATTATTATCCTATGTTTTGTCCACCGTGTCGGGACAATATATTCTAAAATTTGCGACACGGAGAAACGGAGCTTTTAAATGATAGAGATTGAAAAGCCCAGAATTGAAACTCTTGAACTTTCAGCAGACGGAAAGTATGGTAAATTCGTAATGGAACCGCTTGAGCGCGGTTATGCAATCACACTTGGCAACAGCCTCAGAAGAGTTCTTCTGTCAACCTTGCCGGGTGCAGCAATAACAAGCGTTAAGATTGATGGTGTTGTTCACGAATTTTCAACCATACCAGGTGTAAAAGAGGATGTTACCGAGATAGTTCTTAACCTTAAAGGACTTATCACAAAGCTTCATGCTGATTCTGCTAAGAAGATTTATATTGAAGCAGAAGGTCCCTGTACTCTTACTGCAGCATCAATTAAGGCTGATTCAGAGGTAGAAATTCTTAATCCTGATATGTATATCGCTACTCTTGACGAGGGTGCAAAGCTCAATATGGAGATGACACTCGACAGAGGCAGAGGTTACGTATCGGCAGAGCAGAATAAGCCGGCTCAGAATGTAATCGATGTTATTCCGATTGATTCTATCTACACTCCGGTTTTGAAGGCAAACTTTAACGTTGACAACACCCGTGTGGGCAATGTTGTTGATAAAAACAAGCTTACCCTTGAGGTTTGGACAGACGGTTCTATAAAGGCGGATGAGGCTGTTTCTATGTCGGCTAAAATTCTTATTGAACATTTTGAGTTGTTCCTTAATCTTTCAGAGGGTATCAGCGAAACCCAGAGCATTATGGCAGAAAAGGCTGATAGCGCTAAAGAAAAGGTGCTTGACCTTACTATTGATGAGCTTGACCTTTCGGTTCGCAGCTTTAACTGTCTTAAGCGTGCAGGTATTAATACTGTTGAAGACCTTATCAACAAGTCTGAAATGGATATGATGAAGGTTAGAAACTTAGGACGCAAGTCGTTAGAAGAGGTAATTGCCAAATTGGCATCCTTTGGATTTGCTCTTAAGAAAGACGACGAATAAAGGAGTGAATATCAATGCCGGGTACTCGTAAACTTGGAAGAACCAGCGATCACAGAACCGCAATGCTTCGCGCAATGGTTACTTTTCTTTTAGAAAACGGAAAGATTGAAACAACCGTTACACGTGCAAAAGAGGTTCGTTCAATGGCAGAGAAGTATATTACACTCGCTAAGACAAACACATTACACAGCAAACGTCAGGCAATGGCATTTATTACTAAGGAAGATGTAGGTGCAAAGCTTTACAATGAAATCGCTCCTAAGTATGCAGATGTAAACGGTGGTTATTGCCGTATTACAAAGACAGGTCCCCGCCGTGGCGATGCTGCTGAAATGGCAATTATCGAGTTAATCTAATTCTCATATTTTAGTAGTCACATTTTCGCAAAAATGGCGGCAATGTTCTTACCCGCCAGACCCGCCGAAAAGTTTGTCGCATTCTGCGCTTACTAATTCGGGATGATGTGGGTACTAAAGCAAAAAATTACAGACACCTTTCGAAAGAAAGGTGTCTTATTTTATTATAAAATAATACTTGCGCATATCGGTTTTTAAAATTTTTTACTCTTTTGCATGCTTCTTTTTTATTGACAAAATTTCGTTATTGCGATATCATTTAATAAGTTGTTACTATTGGGAGTGAAAATTTTTATGGATCACGTATCTAATTGGGATTTTACATTAGAAAATTATGATGCCGTTTGGGGCTTTATGGTACAGCTTGGACTTTTGCTCTTGTTTCTTATGTTGGGTAATATTTTACGCCGTGTCGTACCTCTTTTTAGAAAGTGTCTGATTCCATCGGCGCTTTTGGGCGGCGCTCTTTTGCTGATTGTGGATATAATTGCTAAGCAGTTTGATTTTGTTCTGGTTGATAACAGACTTATGCAGGTTATTACATACCACTGTCTTGCCATAGGCTTTGCGGCAATGACGTTAAAGAACGAAAAAAGTACACATAAAACCAATAATGCTCAGGTTGTTGAATTTGGTGCATTGCAGGGCGGTTCTTATATGCTGCAGGCTTTTGTGGGACTTGGAATCACTCTGATTATGTTCTTTTTAACGAAACACGGTGATAAGATTATATCATATATATGCGGTCTGATTTTACCGCTTGCCTACGGACAAGGACCCGGTAATGCGCTCAGTTGGGATATCAACTTTACCAACACCCCTGCCACACAATTTGCTGGTAACGGCAGTTTCGGTTTGTCACTTGCATCTATTGGCTTTGTGGTGGCATCAGTTTTTGGTGTGTTGTATATAAATATCCATAAAAAACGCGGCGGTCTTCACGTTCGTAAGGGTTCGGAGAATCAAATTGCTAACCAGAATGATGACGGCGCAGAAGAAATTCCCGATAACGAATCGGTGGATAAATTCACAATACAGGCAGGTTTTGTTGCGCTTGTATACGCTCTTTCGTTTGGCTTTATGTGTTTGCTGGGCGTTATTTCTGACTTTACCAACAGTATTGCTTGGGGATTTAACTTTTTGTGGGCATCACTTGCGGCTATGCTAATTAAAGCGATTGTCAAAACATTGCGCAAGCGTAATATAATGCACCGTGTTCATATCAATAATTATCAGATGGACCGAATTTCAGGTTTTTCGTTTGACCTGATGATTGTTGCCGGTGTTGCTGCTATTGAAATAAATGACATTAAAAATTATATTCTGCCTATAGTTATCCTTAGCGTAATAGGTACGGTGGTTACTTATATTTACATACGTATGGTTGCAAAAGAGTGCTTTAAAGGCTTTGAACACGAGTTTTTCCTGATGAGCTTCGGTACTATGACAGGTACCGCTTCTAACGGAATGATTCTTATGAAAGAAATCGACCCCGGACTAAAGACACCAACTGCCAGTCTTTATATACTTTCTAACTTTCCTGCAATGGTGATGATTGCACCGTTGTTGTTCTTGCTAAGCTTTGCCGGAAGTTCGCCCACAAAAGCAATTATTGCATGTGCAATTTTCTTTGTGCTGTGGGTACTTTACACAATATATCTGTTCCGCAGAAAAATATTTAAAAAGCGGTATAAAAATATTCCTGAAAATGTATGGTCAGAGGATGAGTAGCGGTATGATTTTCTTAATAACACAACGGAGTAAAACATCTTGAAAAATAACAAATCAAAAAAATGGATAAAATTTCGTCACCGTGTGGTGAGAAACATAGCCTACGTATTGCTTTATCCGTACTCTCGTATTAAATATGGTATAACAGTACAAAAATTCAAAGAGCAAAAAAAGACTCCGTATCTTGTTTTGCTTAATCACCAGACACCGTTTGATCAGTTTTTTGTTGGTATGGCATTTAAAGGTCCAATATATTATCTTGCTACCGAGGATATTTTTTCGATGGGGTTTTTATCATCAGTAATCAGATATCTTGTAGCGCCTATTCCAATAAAAAAGCAAACAACCGATGTAAAGGCGGTAAAGCAATGTATACGCGTCGCGCGAGAAGGTGGTACAATCTGTATAGCGCCTGAGGGCAACCGTACTTACAGCGGCAGAACCGAGCATATGAATGATGCCATAGCTCCGCTTGCACGTATGTTAAAGTTGCCAATAGCGCTTTATCGCATAGAGGGAGGCTACGGCGCCGAACCGCGTTGGAGCGATGTTGTGCGTAAAGGCAAGATGCGTTCTTATGTGTCGCGTGTGATTGAGCCTGACGAATACAAAAATATGACCGATGATGAATTGTTTAAGGCTATCAAGGAAGGTCTTTTTGTTGATGAAGCCGTGGCAGACTGTGAATTTCATCACAAAAAACGCGCGGAATATCTTGAGCGTGCGGTATATGTATGCCCGTTTTGCGGACTTTCAAAATTTGAAAGCCATAACGCAGTCTGCGAATGTAAAAACTGCGGTGCAAAAATCGAGTACACTCCAAGCAAAGAGATTAAAGGTGTAAACTGTGACTTTCCATTTCGTTTTGTTGCCGATTGGTATGACTATCAAAAGGATTTTATAAACAAATTAGATATAAACCAATATGTCTCGGCGCCCGTATATCACGATGAGGCCGACGTTTTTGAGGTTGTTGCAAACAAGAAGAAAGTGCCGTGCAGAGATTGGGCGCATATTTCGCTTTACGGTGACAGAATTGTATTTGACGAGGGCAACAGTAATGAGCTTAAGCTTTTATTTAATGATTTATCTGCTGTGACAGTGCTTGGCAGAAATAAATTGAATATTTACTGCGAGGATAAGATTTATCAGCTAAAGGGTGATAAATGTTTTAATGCATTAAAATATGTACACATTTATTATCGATATAAAAACACTGTTAAGGGAAAAGTTCAAGGTCAGTTTTTGGGGCTGTAGTTTTTATTTTTTGATATAATTAAAACGCAGAGCAAATTTTGCTCTGCGTTTTTGTTAGTTTTTAAGGCTTTGCATAGGCGCCGGAATTCTGCCGCCGCGGTCAATGAATTTCTTGGGACTGGCCCAAAGGTTAACATCCATTATAGGACCTTCTCCGAGAAGTCCGCCAAAGTTAAGTTCTTCGCCCGCCTTTTTACCAATGGCGGGTATTACGCGCACGGCAGTGGTTTTTGAATTTACCATACCGATTGCGGCTTCGTCGGCAATAATTGCCGAGATAACCTCTGACGGTGTGTCGCCCGGAATTACTACCATATCAAGACCCACCGAGCATACAGCGGTCATAGCCTCAAGCTTTTCTATTTTAAGGTTGCCACTTCGCGCCGCCGCTATCATACCCTCGTCCTCAGACACGGGTATAAATGCGCCCGAAAGC
This sequence comes from Acutalibacteraceae bacterium, assembly GCA_045602525.1. GTDB lineage: Bacteria > Bacillota > Clostridia > Oscillospirales > Acutalibacteraceae > UBA737. The sequence continues at coordinate 2,877 of JAZSBS010000157.1, read as the reverse complement.
CCGCCTACCGAGTTGCAAGCCATTACGCCACCCTTTTTAACCGCATCGTTAAGCATTGCAAGCGCGGCGGTTGTACCGTGCGTACCGCAAACGCCAAGTCCCATTTCTTCAAGTATTCTTGCTACCGAGTCGCCAACTGCAGGGGTAGGCGCGAGGGAGAGGTCCACTATGCCAAAGGGAACACCAAGTCGACGTGCGGCTTCACTGCCTACAAGCTGACCTACGCGAGTGATTTTAAATGCTGTTCGTTTAATAGTTTCTGCCACAGCACCAAGGTCACCGTCACATTTTTTAAGCGCGGCATGCACAACTCCGGGACCCGAAACACCCACATGGATAACACAGTCGGGTTCACCCACGCCGTGAAATGCACCCGCCATAAAGGGATTATCCTCTGGCGCGTTGCAGAACACAACTAACTTTGCGGGACCTATGCAGTCGCGGTCGGCAGTAAGCAAGGCGCTTTCTTTAACAATTTCGCCCATAAGTTTTACTGCATCCATATTTATACCGGCTTTGGTAGAACCTATATTTACCGATGAGCAGATGTTTGTGGTCTCGTTTAAAGCGCGGGGGATAGATTTAATAAGTTCAACATCGCCCGCCGAAAAGCCCTTTTGCACAAGAGCTGAATATCCGCCGATAAAGTTTACACCTACCGTGTCTGCCGCACGCTGAAGTGTATGCGCATATTTTACGGGGTCGCCGCCTGATACTGCAACAAGCATAGCGATAGGAGTTACCGATATGCGTTTGTTAATAATCGGTATACCGTATTCAGCCTCGATGTCACAGCCTGTTTTAACAAGGTTGCCCGCAAGGCGCACAATTTTATTGTATACCTTTTCGCAGGATACATCTATATCACTGTCGGCGCAATCAAGCAAGGATATACCCATTGTGATTGTGCGGATATCAAGATTTTCCTGCCTTATCATATTTATGGTTTCTAAAATATCGTTAAGATTAAGCATGTCAAAAACCTCTGTTAAATGCGATGCATTGAATTAAAAATATCTTCGTGCATAACACGGATTTCAAGATTGAGCTCTTTGCCTAAATTATCCATAGCATCAGAAAAATCTTTGAATTGGCTCTTCAGACCTTTTATGTCTGTCAGCATAACCATTACAAACATATCTTGTAAAACCGACTGGGTAATATCTATAATATTAACATTATATTCTGCGCATTTTGCGCTTACCTTTGCGGTGATACCGACGGTATCCTTGCCAATTACTGAAATTACTGTCTTTTTCATAGTTCATCCCTCATTGATTCTAACATTTCTTCTCGGCGAGATTGTAGCTCTGCCGCAAATAAATCTTTTATAACTTTAACTATAAGCGCACAGCCTGCGGCGGCAATGCTTACCACGAAAAATGGCATATAAAAATTTCCTGCAATCAAGGTGATTATAGCTCCGCCCAGGCAACAAATTGAAACTGTTTTAAGTGCCGTAATATTCTGATCGCCAAAAACAAGACCGCTAAGGCAGTTTTTAAGCAGCTTTTTGATAGAAAACAGCGCAATCGTAGCAAGAGGCAGGCAAGGATAGCAGGTAAGCATTACCACCGTGGGAAGCCCCGCATTCTTTTGGCGTACCTCTACATACCATGTTGTAAGCCAAGGTAGAGCAACCGCTAACGCAAAAAGCACGATAATAGAAATATTGATTATAGCCAAAGAGAATTTTAATGATTTTTCACTTCTCAAAACGGTCACCTCAACTTATTTGTTAAAGGTATTATACAACAGTCTGCAATCATACGCAAGCAAAAAGTACCTCTTGACGAATTTTTTTAATACATTTAAAATATATATTACTGTATTAAATAGAAAGCGAGTTTATATGAAAAAAATAATATCTATAATTCTTGTATTGCTGTTGCTTGGCGGTTGTTCACCTTCCGATACATCAAGCGGCTTTGAGGATAAGCAAAGCTATATAACAGGGGTGTGGCTGTCATATTCAGAGCTTGACGGTATGTTGCAAAAGGATTTTAAAGCAGAGTTTGACGCTGCGGTTCAAAACTGTCTGTCGCGCGGTGTTACCGATATGTTTGTGCATATAAGACCGCACTGTGATTCGTACTACCCGTCACAGCTTTTCCCAATGCGGTCATCTGCCGCAATGTGCGATTTTGATGTTTTAGAGTATATGATAGATATATGCCATCAAAACAACATAAAATTACATGCGTGGTTAAACCCTTATCGCGTGCGCACGGCAGACGAAGATGTTTCTGCTTTGCCCGAGGATAGTACGGTAAGGTTGTGGCTTAGTGACGATAATACAGATAACGATACAAATGTATCGCTTGCAAGCGGGGTGTATCTTAACCCTGCTTCAAGTGAAGTTCGCGCTCTTATAATTGACGGGATACGTGAAATAATTGACAACTACGCAGTAGACGGTATACATTTTGATGATTATTTTTATCCCACGACAGAAGCGACTTTTGACAAGCAGAGCTATGATAAATACTGCGATGAAACAGAAAAGCCGCTAAGACTTCACGAATGGCGACGCGCCAATATTAACGCGCTTATAAGCGGAGTATATACTGCAATAAAGTTTAAGGATAAGGATATTATTTTCAGCATCAGTCCTGCGGCTTCAATAGATGAAAATTATAACAAACACTATGCTGATATTGCCTCGTGGTGCGATAGCGCTTGTGTGGATTATATAATACCGCAGTTGTATTTCGGGTTTGAGTATCCGGACAGTGATTTTAAATTTGACAATCTGCTTGGCGAGTGGCAAAAAGAAATGAAGGGTACAGATGTAAAGCTGATTATCGGACTTGCTACATATAAAATAGGCACCCAAAGCGAACCAGACCGAGAGGAATGGGCATTGGGCACCGAGGT
>JAZSBS010000156.1:0-2617 GCA_045602525.1 Acutalibacteraceae bacterium | reverse complement strand
CCCCTACGCGCGTTATCAGGGTGATCCCGTAGAGTTCAAAAACGATACCGATACAAATCTTTTGTGCCTTGCATTCTACTCCAAACGTCTTTTTGAAGGTACCCATGCGCATAACAACAACGGCGGTAGCCGCCGTTATGTTGACGTTAGTAATCCTGAAGCAATTGCAGAGTTTATTAACAATACATATCGTCGCTACACCGAAGCCGTGGGTGAGTATTATTCTCCTGCTTTTGGTGATGATGGCGAAAACTCTATCGTTGAGGCAATCTTTACCGATGAGCCTTCCTACCAAGGTGTTTATATTAACGGATGGCAAACAAAGAAAATCGTTCACCCCGTTGATAAAACCATTCCCCTTTACCCGGTAGTCAACTGGGGTAAAAACGTGGCTAACCGCTTTGCAAGTACCTATGGCTACCGTTTGGAAGATGAGCTTACCGCACTTTTCTTAGGTCATAGTGAGCATTTCTGCCAAGTCCGTCACGACTATCATCAGTTAATGAGCGATTTGAATGAGCTGGCGTTTTATGCACAGATTTCCGATTACTGCGCACAGGTTGGTCTTAACTTCTCAGGTCATATTTTGCTTGAAGACCAAATTACCTGGCACGTCATGTTTGAGGGCAACCTCTTCAATTTGCTTCGCCATATGCACATTACGGGTATAGATAACCTTACTTCTCTCCCCGAGGAGGTCTGGGGTATGGCGTTCACTCCCAAGCTTGCTCGCAGTATTTCCGAGCTTTACGGTCGCGGGCACTTAATGTCTGAGATATCCGGATTCAATCAGGGTGCTAACCTCGAATATATGGGTAGAATTACCCTTACAGATATGTACAACGCTCTTATGCTGCAGCTGGCGTTTGGTGTTGACATATTCGCTTCTTACTATCCCGACGACGACGTTGATGGCACCAAGAAGAAAATTATTGATGCCGTAACACTTGCAACCGAAGAAATCGCAGGTAAGCGTCTATCTGACACCTTGCTCTTGTACCCGATTGAAACGATGATGCGTCACCGTAAACCTTTATATCACAGCATTGAAATTTGCTACGAGCCGATCATTCGTGAGCAGGGTGACAACAGCTGGACAACGATGAAGGCTTGTGAGGGTGCCATGCTTGGCGCACAGTTTGCAATGCTTGACGCACAGCACAACTTTACATACATTGATGCTAATACTGCAAGCCATCAGGCCAAGGGTAAGTGGAAAAACTTTGTAGTGGGTGCTTGTGATGTTACTGATAAAACGCTGATTGCAATCAACCATTTGGCAGCGGGCGGAACGCAGATTATCTGGTATGTTCCCGAAGGTACTGAGATGTTTGACGGTGAATTTGCCAAGCTTCCCGCAGGTACAATCCGTGTGACTTCCGGAGAAGAGCTTGTTTCAATCCTCTGCCCCAACGGCACAGTGCTGACAGGCGATCACAAAGGCATTGCTATGGCAGAAAGCGATAAAGCGGTTCTGCTTGTTAATAAAGACAATGTTAAAAAGAAGGTTTGCTGGCACGGTGATTTTACAAGCATTATTGATGCTTATGAAGCAGCTGACGTAGCTATCGAAAAAGATGAAAGCGGCGTAAGCTTCACGATCGGTGAATATGCAGCTTATATTATCAAAAAATAAATGGCAACACCGATGCACAATCGGTGTTGAAAATAAGATCGGATATATAGATGAAAACTATTTTTAAAAAGTCTTCGGGCGAACTGCAAGACGTTTTGACGGTTACCAATTCCATGGGCAGTCTTAACCTTATAAAGCTGGCTATTCCAATGTTTTTTGAGGTTATATTCAATTTTTTGATAGGCACCGTCAGCACGATTGTACTTAGCGGTTATTCAGACGACGCAGCTGCCGCAACCGGAATGGCCAGTATTGTCATGAATCTGTTTTCCATTCTCTTTACGGGAATTGCAGGTGGCTGCTCGGTGCTGGTCAGCAATTAATAGGTGCTGAGCGTATTCGCAAGGCGAGAAGCGCTTGCTTATCGCTTATGCTACTGTTAGCAACTTTAGGTCTGGTGTGTACCGGCGTGTTATGGTTAGGTGCGCCAAGTATTGCAAGTTGGATGAACCTGACCGGTGACGTACACGATATGGCAGTTATTTATTTGCGTGGAGGACAGAATCAAGTAGATATGACGACAGAACCACTCGACTATATCATTCTTCGTGGATTTACTTCTTGAGTGATATGGGTAAATTTATGATGGTCAGAATGAATGCTGGCAGTGTTCTTTTTTTGGTTAAAACAGGTATGTAACAATTTATTACCTTTCCGGATTATTTTATGTTAAAGCTCAGAATCGTCAACATCTTCCATTGTGTTGGATGTTGGCTTTTCTGTGCTGCTCATAATAATTCATATGGAAATCACAATTCGTCTGGGGCTACTTTTCATGTCAAGTTATGCCATATTCCTTATACAGTACCTCTCGATGATTTATGTCAAAGATGCATTGATGGAATTCAAGCATACGCCTATCAATTCTTAGTTGTTTATCCAGTCTGAAGATACTGTTATTCATAATACTATCAGGGTATCTGGAATCTACGATGCGTGTTTCAAAGCCTTCTTCTATTGCCGGAGATTGAATGATGCTTG
>JAZSBS010000155.1:0-24876 GCA_045602525.1 Acutalibacteraceae bacterium | reverse complement strand
GATGCCGAGTTCGTCAATAACCTCAGCTACAAGACGGTGAACAATACCGTGTGTGCAACCTGGGCAATAATGCATAGGAACATCTGTAAGTGCGTGTGGTTTGTCAAATACTACTGCCATTATTTTGCACCTCCGTTTGCGGGTGTTATTGCTTCGAGTACTTGCTCTGGGGATGGAATCATACCGCCTGTACGACTGCAAAGTGTAACTGGTACCTTGCACTCACTTGCAAGTTTTACATCCTCAATCATCTGACCCATAGAAAGCTCTACAGAAATGATTTCTTTAACCTGGTTTGCTGCCTTTTTGAAAGGTGCTACAGGGAAAGGCCAGAGTGTGATGGGGCGGATAAGACCAACCTTGATGCCTTGTTTTCTTGCTTCGTTAATTGCGTTTTTAGCAACACGAGCCGCAATACCGAAAGCGGCAATGCAAATCTCGGCATCATCCATCATATATTCTTCATACATTACTTCGTTTTCTTCAACCACTTTGTAACGGTCATAACGTTCAACTACAAGATCCTCGAGCTCGTCGGGGTTAAGGAAAAGAGAAGTAACAATATTGTGTTCACGTTCCATTTTTGTACCTGTAGTAGCCCAAGGCTTATCTACAGTCTCTTTTACTTCATAGTCAAGAGAAACAGGCTCCATCATCTGACCCATTGTACCGTCAGCTAAAAGCATAGTGGGCATACGGTATTTATCTGCAAGGTCAAAGCCCTTAACGGTAAGGTCAGCCATTTCCTGAACGGAAGAGGGGGCAAGAACTATCATCTTAAAGTCACCATGACCGCCACCCTTTGTAGCCTGGAAATAGTCTGCCTGACTGGGCTGAATACCGCCAAGCCCAGGTCCGCCACGCTGTACGTTTACAATAAGAGCGGGAAGATCTGAACCTGCAAGGTAAGAAAGACCCTCGCTTTTTAGTGATATGCCTGGAGAGGAAGATGATGTCATTACGCGTTTGCCGGTGCTTGCTACACCGTAAACCATATTAATAGCGGCAATTTCACTTTCTGCCTGCAAAAAGCAACCGCCGATTTTTGGCATTCTTTTTGCCATATAAGCGGCAACCTCGGTCTGAGGTGTGATAGGATAACCAAAGTAGTGCATACAGCCAGCCTTAATTGCGGCCTCAGCGATAGCTTCGTTACCCTTCATCAAAATTTTATCTGCCATAATTATTCACTACCTTTCTACCTTGATGATGCAATCGGGGCACATCATAGCGCAAGCCGCACAGCCAACGCAAGCGTCCTGGTCGGTGATTTCTGCGGGGTGATAGCCTTTTTGGTTGATTTTGTCATTGGCAAGCTTAATAAGACCTTTGGGGCATGCGTCAACGCAAAGTCCGCAGCCTTTACACTTGTCGGTTTTAAAGGTTAATTTTGCCATATTCATTCTCCTTTATTAAACAGGTTTTGCTTGCAGTGTCATTGGCAAAAGGTTATCTATTTTGTTCTTGAGCCCGTCATAAAGCTCATGCTTTACGCTGGTCATTACAATAGGTAAACCCGATGCTTGCGACACTTCATTTGCATAGCCTATGGATTTAATTATATCTTCGGCACAAGTTTCTTCGCCGATGTTTGAATTGTTTACAAGTCCCGTAAATTTAAGTCCGCACGCAGTTTCTATCTCGCGCATAACCTCAATTGTCGATTCTGCGTCAGGGGTAAGCGGGCGGTAGCCGTTAATAACCATTAACATATCAAAATTGTTTTCGGCTTTTATTTCGGGAACAAGGCGACCCAGCGCATAAGCGCCGCGGTCGTCGCCGCCAACGTCAATTACAGCGGTAATGTTTTTATCGGATGTAAGGCGGTACATATCGGCAGGGAGTGCGGGGATGTCAACGTTTGTGTTGGCATACTCCGAGCAAATAAGCTCGATGCCGTGCGCCTCGAAATCGTGGAGACTGTCCTTGGTACGAAAATATGGATTTACAATATCCAGGTCAGCCACAACTACGTTATTATACTGCTTTTTTAAGTGAAATGCAAGGTTTACGGCAACATTTGTTTTACCGCTGCCGTAATGCCCGCAAAGCAGCGTAAGTCTTTTGAAAGTTTTCATAAAAATCACTGATTATAATTTATTTCTTTGTATCTTGCCGCTAACGGTCTTGGGCAGACTGTCACGGAATACAACAATACGCGGATATTTATAAGGCGCGGTGTGCTTTTTAACGTAATCCTGAATTTCCTTTTTGAGTTCGTCGGTACCCTCAGTGCCATTTACAAGTACAATGCTTGCCTTAACGACCTGACCGCGAACTTCATCGGGAGCGGCAGAAACACCGCATTCAAGAACATAGGGAAGCTCCATAATAACGTTTTCAATCTCAAACGGTCCAATGCGGTAGCCTGACGACTTGATAACATCATCGACACGACCAACATACCAATAGAAGCCGTCCTCATCACGCCAAGCAGTATCGCCTGTGTGATAATAACCGTCGTACCAAACCTCGCGAGTTTTCTCCTCGTCACCATAGTAACCTGTAAACAAACCACATGGCGCGCCATCGGCTACATTTACAACAATTTCGCCAACTTCACCATCGGGTACATCGTTGCCGTCTGGGTCAACAATGTGTACGTCGTAAATGGGTGCGGGTTTGCCCATAGAACCAATTTTGTGTGAGGCACCAACCATATTACCAATAATCATAGTGCTTTCGGTCTGACCAAAGCCTTCGATTATCTGTAAGCCTGTAGCCTTTTCAAACTGACGGTAAACCTCGGGGTTAAGCGCTTCGCCCGCAGTAGTCATATGCTGAACGGAAGAAAAATCGTATTTTGAAATATCCTGTTTTATCATCATACGTAGCATTGTAGGCGGTGCACAGAAGGTTGTAATCTTATACTTAGCAAACATAGGAAGTATGTCAGCCGCATCAAAGCGGTCAAAGTCGTAAACAAATGTTGCGGCTTCACACAACCACTGACCGTAAAGCTTACCCCACATTGACTTAGCCCAACCGGTTTCGGATATGGTAAAGTGCAGTCCATCGGGGTCAACGTTGTGCCAGTATTTTGCAGTGTGGAAGTGACCAAGCGGATACTTGTGGTTATGCGCGGCAATCTTTGGATAACCTGTAGTACCAGATGTAAAGAACATAAGCAACAAATCGTCACCGCACGGCGAGTCCTCGGTGCGCTCAAACTTTGAACTAAACAAAGTATATTCTTCGTCAAAACTACGCCAGCCGTCACGGGTGCCATTTACAATAAGTTTATGCTTTAATGTATCACACTTTTCAGCCGCAATATCAACCTGTTCTGCTGTATCACCGTCGGCGGTACAAACAATAGCCGATACTCCTGCGGCTTTAAAGCGATATTCAAAGTCGTGAACAAGCAGCTGATTTGTAGCGGGAATTGCAATTGCGCCAAGCTTATTAAGCGCCAACATACAGAACCAGAATTGGTAATGACGCTTAAGCACTAACATTACGCGGTCGCCCTTTTTAATACCCATAGATTTGAAGTAGTTGGCAACCTGGTTCGATGCCTTTTTCATATCCGTAAAGGTAAAACGACGTTCGGTTTTGTCTTTTGATACGTGCAACATTGCAAGTTTTTTTGGATCGCGTTCAGCGAGGGCATCAACCAAATCAAAAGCAAAGTTAAATTTGTCGGTATTTTTAAATGTAATAGAAGTGGGTGTACCATTTTCATTTTCAACCGTGTCAATATAGTTGCGATAAATACGGTTTTTCTTATCTCTTGCAGAAACGCGGCGGTCTTCAATTTTGGTAGCTGTGGTAAGCTCTGGAATTTCTTCGCCTGTGGGATTAAGAACTATAGCGTAAAACTTACAGTCTTTACCATTTACAGCAATCATACCGTGTGGTGTGTCACTATCAAAGTATATGCTATCTCCCGGTCCTAACACCTCGCGATGTTCGCCGACTTGAACCATGAGGTTTCCTTCAATTACAATGTCACATTCCTGACCTGCGTGGGTGGTAAGTTCAATGTCCTTTTGTTGTGCTGACTCATCGTAAACGCTATTTACAAAAAGCGGCTCGGCAATTCTGTCGCGGAAAGCGTACGCCAAGTTATAATATGTCATACCATGTGCCTGAGATACCTTCTGGCCGCTACCTGCACGGGTTACGGTATAGCTTGCAAGCTTAGGGCTGTAACCTTCGATAATATCGGTAACATTAACGCTGAGCGCCAAAGCACAACGATAAATAAAAGCAAAGTTTAAGTCACTTTTGCCCGATTCGCACTCTATGTATTCACTTTCGCTGACGTCAGTTTTAACAGCCATCTGGGCCGTGGTAAGACCTTCAAGCTCGCGAAGATCTTTAATACGGCTCGCCATCTCCTGAATTTTGTAATCAAGCGCGGTAATTTGTTCCATAATTTACAAAACCTTCCTTTCGGGACTTAAAAAGCACTCGTCCCAAAGTTATGACTTTGAGACGAGTGCCTGATATCAAGTCACCCGCGGTACCACTCAAATTGCAACCAAAAAGGTCACCACTCTCGGAATCTGACAATTCCTATGCTTTTACGCAGCAATACGGGGAGATTCTACTTGTCACAACGCGACTTTCTTTCTCCCGACTCGGAAGCTACAAACATAAACCTACTTTTGATAACTTTCACCAACCGTTATCTCTCTGAAAAAAGCGTTGGAGTATGCCCTCTTCGTCAAAGTCTTTTCAATTTATGATAGTATATCACAACTTAAATATTTTGTCAATAAATAAATTGAAGGATCAAAGTTTGTTTCTTTGAATTTTGCCGCTGATTGTCTTGGGCAATTCATCGCGGAATACAACAAGACGGGGGTATTTGTAAGGAGCGGTATGTGTTTTAACATACTGCTGAATTTCTTTTTTAAGCTCCTCGGTGGGCTCGGTGCCTTTAGTAAGAACAATACTTGCCTTTACTATCTGACCGCGAACCTCATCGGGTGCAGCAGATACACCACACTCAAGAACGTATGGAAGCTCCATAATAACGCTTTCAATCTCGAATGGTCCAATGCGGTAGCCCGATGACTTGATAACGTCATCAATACGGCTGACATACCAGAAATATCCGTCCTCATCGCGCCAAGCGGTATCGCCTGTGTGGTACATACCGTCGTGCCAAGCTTCCGCTGTTTTTTCTTCGTCAAGATAATATTCTTTAAACAGACCGCAGGGCACAGTGTCTTTTGTGTGAACAACGATTTCACCAACCTCACCGTCTGCAACAGGGTTGCCGTCGGGGTCCACGATGTCAACATCGTACTGAGGTGATGCCTTACCCATAGCACCGATTTTTGGTGTAGTGCCGCGAAGATTTGCAATGGTAAGTGTGGTCTCGGTCTGGCCAAAGCCCTCCATAATCTGAAGTCCTGTAGCCTTTTCAAACTGCTTGAACACTTCGGGGTTAAGAGCCTCGCCTGCGGTTGTCATATGGTGAATAGAAGAAAGGTCATACTTTGAAAGGTCTTCCTTTATAAGCATACGAAGCATTGTTGGTGGCGCACAGAAGGTAGTGATACCGTACTGAGCGAACATCGGTAATATTTCGGTAGCATCAAAGCGATCAAAGTCATAAACAAATACGGCACCCTCGCAAAGCCACTGTCCGTAAAGCTTGCCCCAGAGGGATTTTCCCCAACCTGTATCGGATATGGTAAGGTGTAAGCCGTCGCGTTCGCAACAATGCCAGTATTTAGCGGTTACAAAGTGACCGAGTGCGTAGGTGTGAGCGTGCGCTGCCATTTTGGGATTTCCGGTTGTACCCGAGGTAAAGAACATAAGCGCTGCTTCATCACCGGCGGAAGCATCTTGGGGTCTATCGTATTTGCCAGAGAAAAGTTTATATTCGCTATCAAAATCGTGCCAACCATCACGCGCGCCGCCTACCATAATAAGCTGTTCAACGCAGTCACAGTTTTTAGCGGCTCTTTCAGCGATTTCAGCTGTGTCGCCATCGGCAGTACAAACAAGCGCCTTTACGCCTGCGGCTTTATAGCGGTACTCAAAATCGTGGTCCTTAAGCTGATTTGTAGCAGGAATTGCCACAGCGCCGAGCTTATGAAGCGCGGTCATACAGAACCAGAACTGATAATGACGCTTAAGAACTAACATTACCTTGTCACCGCGTTTGATACCCAGAGACGTGAAATAGTTTGCCACCTGGTTGCTTGCGCGTTTCATATCCTTAAAGGTAAAGCGGCGTTCAGTCTTGTGTTTATCTATGTGAAGCATCGCAAGCTTTTCAGGGTATCTGTCAGCAATTCCGTCGACAACGTCGAAACCAAAGTTAAAGCTTTCTGTATTTTTAAATTTAATATCTTTAAGCGAGCCGTCCTCGTCCTCAACAGTTTCAACAAACTTTTCGCAAACAAGTTGTTCGCTGTTTTTAGCCGAAACAATACTCTTTCTTACAACGTCCTCTTTTGTGTCTTCACCGGGAAGCACTACTGCGCAGAATACGCAATCTTTGCCATCAATAGCAATCATACCGTGAGGGGTAGAACTGTTATAGTAAATGCTATCGCCTTCGTGTAATACTTCAGTGTGTTCGCCGATTTGTACTTTAAGTGAGCCGCTTAAAATGAAGTCAAATTCCTGACCCGAGTGCTTGGTAAGATGAATCGGCTTGTTCTGCTGAGAAGCAGAGTATTCATATCTTACGAAATATGGTTCGGCAATTTTATCTTTAAATTTAGGCGCTAAGTTTGTGATGTCGATGCCGTCTTCCTTTGCGGTTTTCTGACCGCCGCCCTTGCGGGTTATGGTATAGCTTGAAAGTTTTGCTGAATGACCTTCAAGCAGCTGTGTCATTTCAACATCAAAGGCCTGTGCACACTTATGGATAAATGTAAATGGAAAATCAACATTAGCATTTTCGTATTCAATATATTGCTCTTCGCTTACTTCGGTTTTTTCTGCCATAATAGCAATAGACCAACCCATAATTTCGCGCATTTCCTTAATTCGTGCGGCAATCTCTTTTAATTGTTCTTTGGCTGTGTTGGTTTGCATGTTAATCAATCTCCTTTTCTGCGTTTGATTTTAAAATAAAAAACACCCGTCTCAAAAACTTTGAGACGGGTGATAATAAACACTCGCGGTACCACTCAAATTGCAACCAATAACGGTTACCACTCTCGGAATCAAACAATTCCTATGCCTTTACGCAGCAATCACGGAAGGTATCTACTAAGCATTAAGCTGTTCGGGCCCTCGGCTCAGAAGTGATGGGCATTTTAAAATTCTTGTTATTGTCTTGCACCAACCGACAACTCTCTGAAAACGTAAATTTTAAGCCGTCTTCGTCATAGCCTTTTTAAATTTTTTCACATTTTAACACAGTAAAGCACTGATGTCAAGTGTTTTTTTAAAAAAAGTCTTTATTTTTTGAGACGCGGTATGTATAATATAATGTATATTATCTACAGGAGAAATATTATGCGTATAGTAGTAAAACTTGGAACCAGCACTTTAGCTCACGCGACGGGGCATCTTAACATTCGCCGTGTTGAAGAAATATGCAAGGTGATAAGCGATATAAAAAATGCAGGCGACGAGGTTATTATGGTATCGTCGGGCGCTATTGGTATGGGCGTTGGTAAACTTTCGCTTAAATAAAAGCCCCCCGATATACCAACAAAGCAGGCGGCTGCGGCTGTCGGACAGTGCGAGCTTATGTATACATAGGATAAGCTGTTTTCAGAGTATAATCATACTGTAGCACAGCTACTTATGACGGGTGCCGACCTTAAGAATGAGGAACGCCATCAAAACTTTAGCAATACGCTAAACCGTCTTTTAGAGCTCGGCGCGATTCCTATTATAAATGAAAACGATACCGTAGCTACCGAAGAAATAGTTATAGGTGATAACGATACCCTCGCGGCAATAGTGGCCGAAAGCACAAAGGCAGACGTACTTGTTCTGTTTTCAGATATCGACGGTCTTTATACTGCCGACCCACATAAATGTGAGGACGCTAAGCTTATAAGTCACGTTGACAAAATTGATGACAGCATAATTGCACTCGCAGGCGGAAAGGGTTCGGCACTTGGGACTGGTGGTATGGTTACAAAAATTGAAGCTGCCAGAATTTGTATGGCGTGTGGCTGTGATATGATTATTACAAACGGCGCTAATCCTGCAAGCCTTTACGATGTTGTAGAAGGCAAAACTGTTGGAACTAAATTTTCAGGGAAGTAATAAAATGATAAAAATGTTAACTGCGGCACGCGCCGCAAAATCAAGCGTTGCATCTCTTACAACCGAACAAAAAAATGACGCACTGCTTAAAATGGCGGATGCGCTCCAAAACAACACACAAAAAATTCTTGATGCTAACGCTATTGATGTCCAAAAATCAAAGGACGTTATAAGTGACGTTATGATAGACCGTCTGATGCTTACTTCCGAGAGAATAAAGGCTATGGCAGATGGCATTCGTGATGTTGCACAACTACCTGACCCAATAGGTCATACACTTAAAGAACACACCCGCGCAGATGGACTTAAAATAACAAGGGTATCTGTGCCAGTTGGTGTTATTGCTATAATATACGAAAGCCGACCAAATGTTACAAGCGATGCGGCGGCATTAGCATTAAAAAGTGGTAATGTTTGTGTTCTTCGTGGCGGTAAAGAAGCCTTTAATTCTGCATTTGCAATTGTAGAAGCGTTGCGCGAGGGTTTACGCGCGGCAGGTGTGTGCGAAGATGCGATAAATCTGGTAACAGACACAACCCGCGAGAGTGCAACTGCGCTAATGCGCGCTAACGGTTATGTGGATATGCTTATTCCACGAGGAGGAGCCGGGCTTATAAACGCGTGTATAAACAATGCAACCGTGCCGTGTATACAGACGGGCACAGGAATATGTCATATATATGTAGAAAAAACTGCAGATATCGACATGGCGATAGATATTATTAATAACGCTAAAACAAGCAGACCCAGTGTGTGCAATGCAGCAGAGGTTTTGATTGTCGATGATGATATAAAAGCTAAAATTTTACCACGAGTTTACGATAAGCTTGTAAGAGAACGCAAGAAAAACGGTCAGATACCCGTAGAATTGCGTCTTGATAATATTGCATTGTCGGTAATCGATGGTACGAGAGCAAATGATACTGATTTCGATACCGAATTTTTGGATTATGTATTAGCAGTAAAGTGTGTAAGCGGTGTAGAAGAGGCGATAGAGCATATATCTGCTCACTCAACAGGTCACAGTGAAGCAATAATTTCTTGCGATGAAACCGCTATAGCAAAATTTACGGCAAAGGTAGACAGTTCGGCAGTGTACGTTAATGCATCAACTCGATTTACCGACGGCGGTGAGTTCGGCTTGGGTTGCGAAATGGGTATTTCAACTCAAAAATTGCACGCAAGAGGTCCTATGGGGCTTGAAGAGTTGACCACTTACAAGTATGTTGTTACGGGTAATGGTCATATAAGATAGGTGATAATATGAAATATGGATTTATAGGTTGCGGCAATATGGGTGGCGCACTTGCTTGTGCTGTGGCTAAAAGCACAAAAAATATAATGGTATCTGATTTTGATGCGCAAAAGGCAGAGCAATTTGCCAATAAGCTTGGGATTACTGCAGCAGATAACAAAACAATTGCTCAAGGCTGTGATAGAATATTTCTTGGTGTAAAACCGCAGGTAATGGCAGAAATGCTTTGTGACATTAAAGATATTTTATCTGATAAAAAGCCAGTGCTTATATCTATGGCGGCAGGACTTACCACCGAAAAAATAAAAGAGCTTGCGGGGGATATAGCTGTTATCCGTATTATGCCAAACACACCCGTAAGTGTTGGTAAGGGTGTTGTGCTTTACTGTGCAAATGGTGTAGAGCCGAGCATAATACAAGATTTTGTAAATGATATGCAATACTGTGGAAAACTTTTTCCAATCGACGAATCGCTTATGGATGCGGGATGCTCGGTTTCAGGTTGCGGTCCTGCTTTTATGTATACATTTGCATCGGCAGTAGCAAAGGGCGGCGAAAAGTGCGGTTTGTCTAGTCGACAGGCAATCGAATTTGCCGCAGCTACAATGGCAGGCGCGGCTGAAATGTTGTTGACATCGGGTAAAACACCCGACGAGCTGACTAAAGCGGTTTGCTCTAAGGGTGGCAGCACCATAGAGGGTGTAAGCGTTCTTAAAAACAGCGAATTTGAAAACATTGTAACTGACTGCATAAAATCGGCATACAAAAGAAATAAAGAACTTGGAAAATAAAAAACGGGGTTGTCCATTTTTCTTTTATGGTTGGTCTTAATATTGCTGACGCTATGTACATATAGAAAGAGTTATAAGGTGATCATATGAGGATTATTTTTGTCCGTCACGGACATCCTGATTATGTAAATGACTGTCTAACCGACCTTGGTCACCCTCAAGCAGAGGCCGCGGCAGAGCGTTTAAAGGATGAGAACATAGATAAAATATATTCTTCCTCTTGCGGTCGCGCGGTAGAGACTGCCGAGCATATTGCGAGCCGACACGCTTTATTGGTAGAACAGCTTGACTTTATGCGTGAGCTTGATTGGGGACGTCCTGACAGCGATGATTTTGTGCATCCGTGGTCCGTTGCGGACAGTTGGATTGAAAACGGCAAGGATATTATGAATCCCAATTGGGAAAAGGATCCCGATTACGCAGGGCACAAAATAGTGCCTAATATACATAAAATGGAAACCGCATTTGATGAGTGGCTAAAACAGTTTGGTTTTGAACGCGAGGGTAAATATTATCGCGTTACAAAAGAAAATTATGAAAATATAATTCTTGCAAGTCATGGCGGCGCATCAAGCGTTGTGATAGCACACCTTTTTAATCTGCCGTTTCCGTTTGTATGCAGAGATATTGGATGCGACTACACAGGAATAACAATTGTTACATTAGAGGGCTCAGAGGGTAGCCTTGCAGCGCCCAGATTTAAAACGGTAAATGATTCACGTCATATTGAAGGAATTACCACGGAAAATGTTTTTGGCAGATAGGAGAAATTATGTTAGATAAAAACGCTAGATGGATATGGATAAACAATAACCCCAAACCCAACGAATACGCCGTTTTTGAGGAAAAGTTCAACTTTTCGGGCGAAAAAGCAACCTTTACCGTATGTGCAGAAATGGACTATGTTTTATATGTAAACGGAAAGTTGGCATCATTTGGTCAGTTTGCGGGATATCCCGAGCACAAATATTATGACGAAATTGATATAACACACCTTTGTGTTAAGGGTGAAAATGTATTTACTCTTACCGCAAGATATGAAGGTGTTCGTACACATATACACATCGTAAACGGCGCAGGTGTTATTTATTCGCTATCGGTTGACGACAACATCGTTACATATAGCCACAAGGGCACCTTGGGCGGTTATGATAACCGCTATATCCAGAACACAACAACGTATATTTCGAGCCAGATGGGTTTGGGTTGTGATATGCGTGTTGGCGGTTATACCTGTAATATACCTTGTGTAGAAAGTGATATCAGTTATAATTTAAAGCCGCGTCCTGTTTTAAAAACAGTACAGCTTCCCTTTGCCGAGGGTAAGCTTATAGATAAAGACAAAAATCTTTATGACGTTGGTCGTGAAACGGCGGGATATTTGCGTGTGAGGTTCCGCGCAGACAGACCCGGCACCGCTAAAATTGCCTATGGACAGCATATTGCCGACGGCGGTGTGAGGTATTCCATCTGGGGCAGAGAGTTTGCGTTTAATTTTGAATTAACCGAGGGCGAGCACGAATTTGAGCAGTATTTTATAAGAATGTCAGGGCGATATATACAGGCATTTTTACCCGAAGGGGTAGAGGTTGTATCGGTTGGAATTATGCCATATATTTACCCACTTACCGTAAACGATTTTAAACTTGAAAATCCACTTGACCAAAAAATTTATGATGTTTGTATTCGCACGCTCAGGCTTTGTATGAATATGCATTATGAAGATACCCCTTGGCGTGAACAGGCGCTTTACGTGCTTGATTCGCGCAACCAGATGCTTTGCGGATATTATGCATTCGGTGAAACCAAATTTGCTCGCGCAAACCTTGAGCTTATAGCAAAAGGCACACGCCCTGACGGATTTTTAGAGCTTACGTATCCGTCGGTAGATGGGGCTGCAATCCCGTTTTTCTCGGTTATGTATCCCGTAGAGGTTTATGAGTATATAAAATACACGGGAGACAAATCTATCCTCGATACTACAATGCCTACTATGCTCCAAATTATGAACAAATTTAAGGAAAGAATAGAGGAAAACAACCTAATTCGCCAGTTTGATAAACCCTATTGGAATTTTTATGAATGGACCGACGGTAGTCACGACAGAATACCACATCAAAACAATTATGAATACAAGGACTGTTTCCACCTTATTCTTAACTGCGCATTTGTATATTCGGGTAAAATGTTTAAAGAATTGTGCGATATGGCAGGCGTGCCCTTTGAATGTGATTTTGATGCCATAAAAAAAGCAATTAACGATGAATTTTTTGATGAAAACGACGGTTCGTTCGTGTTACGTACCGATGACCGTAGCTTTAAGTCACAGCTTGGTAACTCTTTTGCATTGCTTATAGGTCTTGGGGACGAACGCACGGTGAACGCTATAAAAACCGATAAAAATCTTATCGAAACATCGCTTTCAATGCTTATTTATAAATACGACGCTTTGCTTGAGGCAAATCCTGACAACAAAGAGTTTATATTAAATGAAATTCGCGAATTGTACGGCTATATGTTAGACAAGGGTGCTACTACTTTCTGGGAAACCATATTAGGTGAAGCAGATTTTGGCGGGGCCGGAAGTCTTTGCCACGGCTGGAGCGCATTGCCGGTTTACTATTATCACAAATTTGGAATGTAAAATTAATTAAAATTACCTACTGTATTTAATAAGCACCCCCAAAAGTTAGACACTTTTGGAGGTGCTTATTAAATTGGCGGGATTAATTTATGTTTGATGTCTCTTTTTAATCAAATGTTTAGTTATTGATATTGTATACCATATTACGACAGCGGCGGTACATAAGGGCAGGAGTATATCGCCTGTTTTGGTATATAATGTTTCTTCGGTGCAAAAATACACCGTATCGGTAATGACTCCCTGTTCGTTTGCGGCAAGCTGGGCTTTGATTTTACCGCGATTGTCGATTACTGCCGATATTCCTGAATTTGCCGAACGTACAAGATATCTGCCGTTCTCGATACTGCGAAAAACCCCGTGGGCTAAATGTTGTTTCATTGCGGGCGAATCTTTAAGCCATGAATCGTTTGTGACTTCTATCATAAGCTGTGCGCCGTCAATCACGCTCTGCCGCGTAAGTGATGGGTATATGCTTTCAAAGCATATGATGTTGCCAAGCGTTCCACCGCCGATTTCCATAATGGCGGTGCTGTTGCCCGAGATATAATCATCCTCTATAATATTTAGTTCAGTTAAATACGGAAACAACCTTGATAGCGTTTTCTGATATGGCATGTATTCACCAAAGGGCACAAGCTGTCTTTTTGAATAGGTAGCTATAACTCCGTTTTGGTCTATAAGAGAAGCGTTGTTGGTATTAATATTATCCGACTTCATTAAAACGCCGGCAAGTATTGGCGCGCCGATTTCCTTCGAAAGTTTCTTATACGATTTTAAGGATTTTTCTGATTTATATACCTTGGGCACAGCGCTTTCGGGCCATAAAACCAAATCAACCTGTTCGGTAATATTATCCCTCGTTAACTGTGAATATATATCATAGCAAGTTTTGTCTCCGTCACTTGCCCATTTTTCGTCTTGGGGAACACTTGCCTGAACGGTCATAACAGTAAGGTCGTTGTCGTTGCTTGTAGTATTTATCCTAATAAGACCGAATGCAAGATTTGCCAAAAATACAACCAAAGCGGTTATGGCTGCAACAGCGCGTTTTTTAGGTGGGTATGCAATGCACATCGTTAAGGCCGCATTAATGGCAAGAATCAGCATATCGACACCGTCTATACCAAAAATCGAGGCGGACTGTATAAGAGCGATAGCCTTGTATTGTCCGAGTGATACCCTTACCCAAGGAAAAGATAACTCACCGAGCTGCGTAAGTTTTTGTGTGAAAATTATTCCCAAAATTGCAACCGCCGATAAAAACAGATAATTTTTATTTACCTTTTGGGCAATGAAACAACATACTGTAGGTATACACCACAATATGCCGTGCACCGCACTTATGCCAAACCACGCAAGACATACCACTGCTACAGATGTACCTTGTGTAAGGTTAGCATAGTCAAGAGGATAAAACCACAAAAACCAATAGTAGATACAAATATGATATATAACTCCGAATAAAAAACCTCTGCCAATGACACAATGCAATTTGTCACTGCTATATTTAATAATTACATAAAACAAAGGTACAAATGAAACCCAGGAAAGCGGATATAGAAACGAAAAGGTGAGCGGCAACGCTGACAAAACAGCACTTACAATCAACAAAATTGCAGGTCTTATAATAAAACCTTTTATCTTCATTTGTGCCGCCTCCTTTACAAAACTTAATATATTATAACACACAATTTTAATATTTTCTACCTATTTTGTTTTTACGGTTTTGTTTAATTGACTTTTTAAAATTTATATATTATATTAAATTTGAAAGACGATCCGACACGGAGGTTTTAATTGTGAGTTTTTATGAAAAGTTTACAGCAAATTATCCAAGAAACGCTACCGATAAATTCTTTGATATTATAAAGGACAGAAAGTTTGACGGTTGGCTTGACAGTAGCCTTAATCTTATCACAGATATGCAACTGCGCGATGCTGATATGTGGTGTCTTTTTGTAGAGCAGTTCCGTACTAACCCAGATATTGTAGATGCGGGTTGGCGCGGTGAGTTTTGGGGCAAGATGATGCGCGGCGCGTGCTTTGTTTATTCTTACTCAAAGGATAAAGCGTTGTTTGACGTGCTGAAAGAGTCGGTAAAAGATCTTGTTGCCGCTCAGGATGAGCTTGGTCGTATCAGTACATACACCGTGGAAAAAGAATTTGACGGTTGGGATCTCTGGAGCCGTAAGTATGTACTTCTTGGAATGGAGTATTTTGTAGAAATTTCTGATGACGCAGAATTTAACGCTATGGTAATTGACTGTATGAAAAAGCAGGTCGACTATCTTATATCAAGAATTGGTTGGGTAAGTGAAGGAAAACTTCAAATAACAAAACTTACACGCCATTGGAGAGGACTTAATTCTTCCTCTATTCTTGAACCGATTGTTCGACTTTATTCGCTTACAGGCAAAGATAAATATCTTGATTTTGCTGATTATATCGTGGCTTGCGGAGGTATGGACGTTGAAAATGTGTTTGAACTTGCTTATCGCGATGAAATGCATCCTTATCAGTACCCCGTAACCAAAGCTTATGAAATGACATCCTGCTTTGTTGGTCTTTTAGAGTATTATCGTATTCGTAAAAATGAAAAACATTTAACCGCAATAATCAACTTTGCAAACCGCGTTTTAGAGGATGACTTTACTGTTATTGGCTCGGCAGGTTGCACACATGAGTTGTTTGACCATTCTACCGTACGTCAGGCAAATCCCGACCGTGGTGACCCGCGCGCGCAGGAAACCTGCGTTACAGTAACTTTGATGCAGTTCTTTTATCAGCTTAACCTTATAACAGGCGATCCGCGTTATATGGATGCGTTTGAGCGCTCACTTTATAACGGTTATCTTGGTGCGGTTAATACCGATGATGCCATTGACACAACTGCAGCTCAGATGTATCCTGAACTTAAAATGGTTCCGATGCCGTTTGACAGCTATAGCCCACTGACCTCTGGTATTCGTGGTAACGGCACAGGCGGACTGAAGCCCTTCCGCGATGGTAGATATTACGGTTGTTGTATTTGTATAGGTGCTGCAGGTATTGGACTGGCGATGAAATCGGCAGTGCTTACAAGCAAGTACGGCGTTGTTATCAATCTTTTTGAAAAGGGCGAAATATGCCAGCCTTTGTATAATGGAAAACATGTTAATATTAAGATGGACACTGTGTATCCCGTAGATGGTAAGGTGAAAATCACAGTTGATACCGACAGCGACGAAGATTTTGAAATTCTTATAAGAAACCCCAAGTGGAGCAAAAACACAACCGTTGCGGTAAATGGCAAATTGATTAATGCAACGCAAGGATATATTTCTATCTATCGCAAGTGGTTTGCGGGCGACGTTATTGAGGTTAATTTGGAAATGCGTGCGCGTGCTATATTCCCAATTCCTTACGGCAGTCAAATTTTGATGAACAAAGTTATTTGGGGCGTTAACTATATGGTTCCAACCTTTGATAAGGAACACCCGTCTACCCAAAATCACATCGCTATACAGTACGGTCCTTTAATGCTTGCGCAAGAAAACCGCTTGGGCTATAGTGTTGACGATGCGGTAAGTGTAAAGGTCGAAGATGACGGCTATATTGATATAATAATCCCCGAAACAAAAACTGCCCCATACACTTGTGCTTTTGAGGCAAAAATACCCACCACAGACGGCGAGTATTTTACGGTAACCGACTATGCATCTGCCGGAAAACTATGGACCGAAGAAAGCAAAATGGCAGTTTGGTTCAATACAAAGTGAGGCTTTAAACATGGAAGTGAGATGGGACTATTTAACACCACCCGATTTTGAGAAACTTGTCAAAGAAGAGCAACTTTGCATTTTGCCGATAGGTTGCCTTGAGAGACATGGCGACCATTTGCCTTTTGGCACAGATGGTCTTGTGTGTCACGATATATGCGTGCGTGCGGCGCAAAAAGAAAAGTGTGTTGTGTTTCCTACCTATTGGTTCGGTCAAATTCACGAGGCCGCATGTTTTACGGGCGCTATTAATTTTCAAACCGATCTGCTTTGCAAAATGCTTGAACAACTTTTAGATCAAATTGCAAGCAACGGTTTTAAAAAGATTCTTGTTGTAAGCGGTCACGGTGGCAATACCAACTTTTTGCAGTATTTTGCAATGTCACAGTTAGACCGAGAGGTAGATTACACCTTGTATAGTTGTTTTGCTTACGGCGACGGACGATTTACAAATCTTGATATTTGGGATACCGAAAGAGACGGACACGCCGACGAGAGCGAAACAAGTTTGGTAATGGCAGTAGCGCAAGATAGCGTAAAATTAGACTACCACACAACAAACGAAAGAATGCAACCAAAGCACGACTTGGTGGGTTTGGGTAGCCGCGTTTATACGGGCCTTTGGTGGTATGATAAATGGCCCCAAAACGTTACAGGCGAGCCTAAAGCCGCAACAAAAGAGAAGGGTGAAATTGCGATTGCGGCGGCAGTTGATGACCTTGCTGAAATAATCGCCAATGTAAAGAACGATACCGTCACCCCAAAATTACAACAAGAGTTTTATAACAAGATTAAAGAAAAAGGTCAAGCATAAATGATATATACTTTAACTTTAAATCCCGCGGTAGATTATTACATCACGGTAGACGGTTTTAAATCGGGTGTGGTTAATCGCACAAAGGGCGAAAGAATAGCTTTTGGCGGCAAGGGTATAAATGTGTCGCTTATGCTCAAAGAACTTGGACTAAAATCGACTTGCACAGGGTTTGTCGGCGGATTTACAGGCGATGCACTCGAAAAACATCTTAACTCACGCGGAATAGAATGTGATTTTGTAAAAGTTTCGGGTAACACCCGTATAAACGTTAAACTAAATGATACCGACATAAATGCCACAGGTCCCGATATAACAGATTTTGAATTGTGTCAACTTTATCAAAAGTTAGATAATATTAAATCCGGTGATTTTTTAGTAATATCGGGCAGTGTGCCAAAATCCTTACCGCAAAACACTTATGAAACAATACTTGAAAGGCTGAAAAACAAAGACATTGGTTTTGTTATAGATGCCGAAAAGGATTTGCTTGTAAAAACTTTAAAATACAATCCGTTTTTAATAAAACCAAACCATCACGAGTTGGGCGCAATATTTGAAACCGTCATTACAGATTTTAACACAGCGCTTTTATATGCTGAAAAATTACAGAATATGGGCGCGCAAAATGTAATGGTTACAATGGGTGATAAAGGTGCAATTTTGCTTGACAAGTGTGGCAAAACACACGCAATATCAGCACCGCAGGGTGATGTTATCAGTGCAGTAGGTTCTGGTGATAGCGCGGTTGCGGCTTTTTTAGCAGAATATATAAAAAGCGGCGACTATAAGGAGTGTTTAAAACTTGCCGTTGCCGCAGGCAGTGCTACGGCATTTTCAGACGGACTTGCAAAAATCCACTATATAAATGAAATTTATAACAGGAGCAAGTAATGAAAAAAGCAAGTTGGGTTTGTTTGGTATGTACAGCAATAATTTTGTTTTGTACGGGTTTTGGGGTTTGTGCGCAGCATTCAGGAGGCGGCGGTAGTTTTGGCTCAGCCAAAAACGAACAGGAGCAAAACGAGGAAGAACCTATGACCGAGGACGAGGCTTCCGGTATGGTTATGCAACTGCTTCAGATAGTATTCTTTGGCGGAACGCCGATTACCGCTTACATAGTTTACGAGCGCAAACTTTCAAAATCGGCAAGGGCGAGCAAAAAAATTATGAATATGCTTGACCAAAAGGATAATGCTTGGAAATTTAAAAGCATTATGCCGCGGTTTAAAGAAATTTTCGGTGGTGTAAAGAGCGCTTGGTCGAAGTCTATGCTTGACATAGCGGCACCATACACAACTGCCGATATGTTGGAAAAACTAAAAATGCAACATGCATGGTCAGATATGCGTCAGCAAAGCAGCGAATTAAAATATGTAAAACTTCTTGATGCGCGCCCTGTAGCTGTGTTTGACAGTCACGATGATGTATGCGACCATATTTGGTTTTATGTTGAATGGTCGGCTGTTGAAAATATGGGCAAATATGATAGCGCGAAAACATATGTAAAGCATAAGGAATTCTGGCAGCTGATGCGTTGCAATGATATCTGGTCGCTGTCGGATATATTAGACAAAGAAATCGGCGATAAATTAATTTTTGGTGAAGAATTCGAGTCGCAACAAATTAATGGTAGATAGGAGATTGTGGTTATGAGATATACTTTTATGAGATTTCCTGAAGGAAAGGCTAAATGCGTAACGTTCAGTTATGATGACGTGCAAAAAAGCGATATCAGATTCAGTGATATGTTGCAAAAATACGGTATAAAATGCACCTTTAACATAAACGGCGCAAAATTTCGTAACGATAGCGCGCATCTTACCCACGATGAAATAAAAAAATATATTGTTGATCGCGGTCACGAAATTGCGATTCACGGTTATTACCATCGAGCCACAGGAAATCTGCGTGCCATTGAAGGAATACGTGACATGCTTGATAACCGTATTGAACTTGAGCAAGAATTTGATATGATAATTCGTGGTATGGCGTATACTGACAGTGGAATTGTTTATTATTCAAATCCCGATTATACATACGAAAAGGTTAAAGAATATCTGACCGAGCTTGATATTGCATATGCACGCAACATAATCTGCGACAACAATGAATTCAGGTTACCGCTTGATTGGCACGATTGGCGACCCACAGCGCACCACAAACATACTAAAATTTTCGATTGGATAGACGAGTTTTTAAATCTTGATATATCTGAAAATGTTTATATAGCCGCACGAAAATCAAGATTGTTTTATGTTTGGGGACACAGTTTTGAGTTTAACAGTAACGACAACTGGGACCGTGGCGAAGAAATTTGCAAAAGACTTGGCGGTCACGATGACATTTGGTACGCTACCAATATCGAAATCTACGATTACGTAAAGGCTTTTAATTCACTTATTTACAGCGCAGACGGCACTAAAATATACAACCCTACACTGCAGACCGTGTGGCTTGATATAGACAAAAAGTTGTATGAAATAAAATCGGGTGAAACAATAAAAATATAAAACAGTAAAAGGTCGGGATTTCCCGACCTTTTGTTATTTATCAAACACATTTTTAATATAAAGCTCTTTTATGTCTTTTAAAATTTGTTCCTGCTGCGGCTTGAGACGAAGATAGTTGTTGGCTATTTCTATCTTGCGCGGTATTTCGTTTTCGCAGTGTCCAAGATAATACTCTACCTTTTTTATTTTGTCTTCATAACTTGCGGCATAGTTCTGCACTATCATTAATTCGCCGCCGTAGATTTCTACCTTTTCGCCGACCTTTTTACACCACTCGCGCAGATATTCGGGCGGAGCGGCTTTTTCTTCGCCAAGCTCCAAGCCCTGTTGTGCCAAAAAATATTTAGCCATAGTGTAGTATCCGTGGTGGTTTGGATGAACGTGGTCCCCGCAGTAAAGGTTATCCATCTGCATTTCGCGGGCAAAGTGTTCAAAATAATCACAAACGGGCAAATTCTTTTCCTCGGCAATTTTACGAACCTCATCAGCGTATGCAAGTATTAATGCATATCCGCCTACAAACGCAGGTTCATTGCTCTCGTGAAATTCATCATAAGGTGGGGGAGTGCAAAGGGTAACCTTTATGCCGCGCGCGATTAAAATATCACAAAGCTCGCGCATACATTTTTTAAAGCAGTCAAAAGCCGAAACCATACGGTCATAACGCTCAAACGAACGTGGTTTTGCCAAATCCCATCGTGAAGAATCGTTAACCCCAAATCCAATAACAGCATGGGTGGGATTATGTACAAAAACATCATCTTCAAGATATTGTAAAGCTGCCCAAGCAGCGCCGCCTGCTACACCACAATTAATAAATTCTATCTTACTGTCAGGGAAATTGCGCTTGTAGCAATCGATTGTCATCCATTGTACAGTGTTTTGGGCGGTAAGACTATCGCCGATAAAGCAAACACGCGCGCCGTCAGGAAATCTTTCAAGCATTTTTAAAACCTCCTTAAAACTATTGCGCTGTTTTTGTATCGCTTATAAGTTTGCCGACAACCAGATAGCGCTCCGAGTCATTTGAGGTACAGGTGCTTAGTGTAATGATGTTGTCGTTTGTTGTAAGTGTTGCGCCCTCGAGGACCTGCTTTGTAAATGATGTAGGATTGATACATTCGTCAAAAAATTCCTGACATTCGTTTTCAATATTAAAATTAAAGGAATTTAAAATATGACGGTCGTCATAAACAAACGCAGAGATTATTTCATATTTCAAAATATGACCGGGAGTGTAGATGTATATGTTGCGGTTTTCCTCAAAGAATGATTTGTTTTTAAACTTTTTAAGTTGACCGAACATCGTGCCGTTAAGCATATTATGTCCATAAATAAGGGTGTTGGGGTCGCGAAAATCTTTTTGGTTCAATTTTTGGATATAGATTGAGCCTGCGCGCTTTTGGGCGCCGTTTATATCGTGGTTAAGATAAAAGTTATCATCTGCTTCGGGCGAACTTTGCAAAATAGGATAGTCGATAACCTCGATACCGTCCACCTGGATCCAAGCGCAAACATCGGGATTTTCCGCCTGAATCGACTTGAAATCTATTGGATTTGCAGGCAACACGGTCGAAGAGGTAGACGTTGTTGGTATATTGTTTTTATAGTCGCCGAAATCCTCTCTGCCACCGAAAAATTTAATACAAAGTGTAACAATTGACGCAAGCAGTAATGCAGCGGCAACTGCAATAGCGATATAGTATATAATTTTGTTAGATGTTTTTTGGTCAGGCTGTGGATTGCCTGAGTGTTTTGGGGTATATTCCTCCATAATGTCACCTCATCAAAAATTAATCGTTGTATTTGTTAATGGCTTTAATTTCGGTTTTACCGCCCATGTAGGGTTGCAGTGCGGCGGGAATTTTTACGCTGTAGTACTCGCCGTCAAAGGTAAGATTGTTTTCAAGGAAAGCAATAAGCATACGGGGCGGTGCCACAACGGTGTTGTTAAGTGTGTGTGCAAGATATTTTTTGCCGTCTTCGCCCTTAACGCGAATACCAAGTCTGCGAGCCTGAGCATCGCCAAGGTTAGAACAAGAGCAAACCTCGAAATACTTTTGTTGTTTCGGGCTCCAAGCCTCAACGTCGTACGATTTAACCTTAAGGTCAGCAAGGTCGCCTGTGCAGCACTCAAGTGTGCGAACGGGAATATCCATACTTCTGAAAAGCTCTACCGAATAGCTCCACATTTTATTGAACCATTCCATACTGTCCTCGGGTTTGCAAACAACTATCATTTCTTGCTTTTCAAACTGGTGTATGCGATAGATGCCACGCTCCTCGATACCGTGAGCTCCTTTTTCTTTACGGAAACAGGGAGAATAACTCGTGAGAGTGAGTGGCAACTTGCTTTCGTCGGTGATGGTGTCGATGAACTTGCCTATCATAGAGTGCTCTGATGTGCCGATAAGATACAGGTCTTCGCCCTCTATTTTATACATCATAGCGTCCATTTCTTCAAAGCTCATAACGCCCGATACAACGTGACTTCTGATCATAAAGGGCGGTATGCAATAGGTAAAGCCACGCTCTATCATAAAGTCGCGCGCATAAGCGGTAACGGCTGAATGTAGACGAGCGATATCGCCCATAAGGTAATAAAAACCTTCGCCCGCAACACGACCTGCCGCCTCTTTATCGATACCGTTAAAGAGCGCCATAATATCGGTGTGGTAGGGAATTTCAAAATCTACCGCGGTCTTTTCACCGTATTGCTTAACCTCAACATTTTCGCTGTCGTCCTTGCCCACAGGCACGCTCTCGTCTACGATGTTAGGTATTTTCATCACTGTTTCGCGGACCTTTATTTCAAGCTCAGCTTCTTTTTCTTCTAAAGCTTTAAGCTCTTCAGCCTGCTGTGTTACGAGTTTTTTTGTTTCTTCGGCTTCATCACGTTTGCCCTGAGCCATAAGCATACCGATTTGCTTGCTAATTTTGTTGCGGTTGGCACGAAGCTCGTTAGCACGTTGGTTTGCGTCCTTTTTTTCGTTGTAAAGAGCGATAACGTCATCGACAAGCGGCAATTTAGAATCCTTAAACTTTTTCTTGATGTTGGCCTTTACAAGATCCGGATTTTCACAAATGAATTTAATATCCAGCATTTTAATTCCTCCAAGGAAAATTATTGCTAATAATTATATCACATATATTTATATATGTCAAAGGGAATAGTAGTTAATTTTCTGTTAAAAATATTATAGGTGATAATATGAAGGATAAAAACAAAAGGCAACAAAATGTATCTACACAAATACCTGCAAACAATGTGGTATCACAACCCGAAACGGTGTATGAGCTTATAAACAAGTACGGCACATACGAAATACAGCCGACCGCCGACAGTGATAACGATTTTCCCAAAATTGCGCAGGGGCTACCAAAACAAGAAAACAGAAAAGTAGTGGACAAGGATTGGGATGGATATAAGGAAAAAGAATAAAAAGACCGCTTACAGCGGTCTTTTTTAGTGCGACTTGGTCTATAAGCCGAGTTCTGTCTTGCACGGTCATCTATCTCGACGCACAGTCGCCTGTGCGCTCAAGCCGCTTTTCGTGGCACATCGGGCAAATGTGTAGCCACCTTCAGCGTTGCTCCAAATAGGGTTTACAGTACCGGTATGTCTCCATCCGGCAGGTGAGCTCTTACCTCGCCTTTCCACCCTTACCGTAAAAGGCAACTTGCAAGCAAGTGTTCAAGGGGAATTCCCAAGCATTTACGGCGGTATATCTCTGTTGCACTCTCCCTAAGGTCACCCTCGGCAGCCGTTAGCTGCTATTCTGCCCTGTGGGGCTCGGACTTTCCTCACATACGTAGTATGCGCAACCGTGTAACCAACTCGCAAAAATATTTTAGCACAAAAAATGCGCTGTGTCAAAAGCTTTAAACACGGAATAGTATGTTATTAGGTTAAAACTGCTTAAAACGGGGGCATTTTGATATGAAAAATAAATTTTCCAAGTATTTTTTAGGTGCTAATTCGGCTGAAGGTTTTATATCGCACTTTGGTGATAACTTTGATTGCTTTAATGGTTGGCGGGCAATTATTATAAAAGGCGGACCTGGGACGGGTAAATCGTCTTTTATGAAATATATTACAACGCGTGCGGTAGATGCGGGATACACGATAGAGCTGTGTCCTTGCTCCTCGGACCCTGATAGTCTTGACGGGGTAATAATAAAAGAGCTTAAGACTGTAATTCTTGACGGTACCTCTCCCCACGTGGTAGAACCTGTATATCCAGGTGCGTGTGAAGAAATTGTAAATTTAGGCGAATTTTGGAGCAGTGAAGCCTTGCGCGCGGCGGCGGACAAAATAATTTCTGTTACAAACCAAAATAAAAAACTGCATAAAACGGCAAGTGCGTATATATCGGCGGCAGGTGAGCTTATATATGACAATTTTAAACTGTCACAGCAGTTTACAAATCTAAAAAAAGCCGCGCAATTTGGCGCTAAAACGGCAAATCGATTAATACCAAGGAACAAAAAATATGCGCCTAAAGAATGGGTGCGTTTTATAGGCGGCGTAACGCCCAATGGTGTGGTTGCTTATAGCAATACAGTCGATAAATTTTATAAAAATATAGTAGTGATTGACGATAAATACGGCGGCGCTTCAAATGAGATTATGAACGCCGTTCGCAAAACAGCACTTGCAAAGGGATATGAAATAATCACCCTGAACAATCCGCTTTTGCCCTCGAAGATAATTGACCATATACTTATCCCCGAACTATCGCTTGCCTTTGTGCGCGAGTATGAATATATACATTTTGATGATGCTCACCGCCGCATACATGCGCGCCGCTTTGCCGATGTTAATTTAATACGTAGTGTTCGAGGCAGATGCGTTTTTAACCGCCGCACTGCGCGCGAATTGCTGCTTGGAGCAATTGATAC
>JAZSBS010000154.1:0-16416 GCA_045602525.1 Acutalibacteraceae bacterium | reverse complement strand
GAAAAAAATGCAGAAAAAATGCTGTCATAATAAAAATATGCCATAAGTCCACAGATAAGTGAAATTGCAAGAGTTACAAAAAACACAATTGAAACCTTGCCCGACATTGTTTTATAAAACTCAAAATGTTTCATAAAGTCTTCAAGCGAATTTGTTTTTTTATGAGCCGCTACCAAAACATCACCTTCAATGGTGTTTTTTGCCATTGCAAAGGTGGTGGCAGGGTCATTTATAAGTGTTATGGCATTCTTTTGTTTTTCGTTGACAATCAGTTTAAGACTGCTGTGCTGTGATGAAACGCTCTTGAATTTACAAAACGCGCGCACAAAAAGTATGACTGCGCAAAGCAATATAATATAGTATGCGTTTGACTCGGTAAGTGCGGCTGTGATACCGAGAGAAAGGGTTGACACAGAGCAAAGAGAAGCCAAGACATCAAACTGTGAGCGTTGTTTTATTAGATTTTTAAAATCGAAAAACATATCAATATTTGCAGCAACCGATACGAAAAGAAACGTAGAACAAACAAGCATTGCGCTTTTTGGGCTTGCGATTATAAAGTCGTATATAGGAGGGATAAGAAATATTGACAGTGCAACTATTACCAAGGCCGAGACAAACATGTCCAAAAAGTACGAACGCTTTTGTTTTGCAAGGTTGTGAATCAATTTTTTTCCGCTTGGTATATCATAAAATTCGGTGCTGGGTATAAAATCTTCAAAGTCGGATTGATGAAGACTGGGAGCGGTATGGCTTGAAATATCCTCGGGTATATGCTCACCAAGGTCGATATGCTTTGTGACATTGCTTATGGTTATGTGGTCAGTATTACCTTTATTATCTTTTATAGGTGTAAACCTGATTGTTGCTGTGTTGGATATAGAGGTTTCGTTGTTAATGCCAACCTCATGCGTGTCGATATCTGAAATATCGGGCATGCTGATGTCGGAGGGCACTGTAGCTTTCTCGTTAGGAAAAAGTGTTTGATAAAGCTCACGGCTTTCGCGGTTTTCAGCATCAACTACCATCTGCTTGAAGGCAGGTGTGGGTGTTGCTGGGATATCCGGCTTTTTAGGTTTTGAATCAGGTTGTTTTTCCTCCGACGCTTGAGAAACTGCAGGCTTTTCTTTGGTTTTGCCTAAATTATCTGTAACAAATTCCAGACCGTATTTTTTAGACAAATCCTTCATGGCGCTTTGGCCGTCGTTCATAAGAATTTCTGCTACGCTTTCAAGGTGATAAAGAGGCTCTTGCGTTTCCGCCGCATCGTGACCCTGCTCGTCAATGGTATATCTCTTTACCTTTTCAATAAGGGTTTTTGGGGTTTTAATTTCTTTTTCAGGGTTGTCAGAGCTTGTCTTTTTTGGCTCTTCTGCTTTTATTTCCTCAAATTTTGGTTTTGTTTCGGTTTTGGGTAATGCAATTTCCTCGCTTTTTGGCGTATTTGTTTCTGAAACATTCATACGTTTTTTAAGCGAATCAAGCGCGCTGGTTTTCATCACCTTTTCTTCTTCACCAAAAACCCAAAGTGATGAAACCTCCTCGGGTGTCATAGCGTGAGGAGCCATATTTGTATTTCCTGATATTTTTATAGGTTCGTCATCGGTATTTATTATAAAACCGTTATTTTCGTGTTTGTTTTTTGAGAAAAATCCCATATTTATTTTCCCACCAATATATTTTAGTTAGAGTTTCGTTTTCTTACTACTTCGTACATCAGTACGCCTGCGGCAACCGATGCATTAAGTGAATTGATTTCACCACACATAGGCAAGCTTATTATACCGTCACATTTTTTTGCAACCAATGTGCCGATACCTTTGCCCTCGTTGCCGATTACAATAGCGCAGGGGATATCGTAGTCGGTCTGTGTGTAGGGTGCACCGTCCATATCAGCGCCAAAAACCCAAATACCCTTTTGTTTTAGCTCATCGATGGTGTTTGCAATATTTGTAACACGCGCTACTTTCATATACGCAAGCGCGCCTGCCGAGGTTTTTTCGACCGTGGCGTTAAGGGATGCCGAGCGGCGTTTCGGTATGATAATTCCATGCACACCGCAAGCCTCTGCCGTGCGGATAATAGCGCCGAGGTTATGTGGGTCTTCTATCTCATCACAAATAACAATAAAAGGCTTTTCTTGTCGTTTTTCTGCTGTGGTAAGTATTTCTTCAACGGTAGAGTATTCCTGACTCGCAATCATAACAGCAACACCCTGATGATTACCACCGCTGCAGTAATAGTCAAGCTTTTGCGGGCTAATTTCTTTAATTAAAATTCCACGCTGATTGCATTTTGCGCGAATTGCGGTAATTGAACCACCACTTACACCGTGTGCGATAAGAAGTCGGTCAATTTCTCGTCCCGAACGCAGAGCCTCCATAACGGGATTTCTGCCATATATGATATTGCCCTGTTTTGAGTCAAGGTTTTCTTTATTGTTAAATTCCATAATTATTTCACCTAAACATATTAATACAGAATAAGTATAACATACATAATTAAAAAAATAAAGGGCAAAATTAAAGAAAATGGAGGTATTTTTATGAAAATTAAATCGGTGCAAGGTTTTGAGGTTTTGGACTCGCGCGGTAATCCAACAGTTGCGGCAAAGGTGGTTTGCGATTGTGGTGCAGAGGGCTTTGCTATAAGTCCGTCAGGTGCTTCAACGGGTATGTACGAGGCGCATGAGCTACGCGACGGTGACAATACGCGTTATAAGGGTAAGGGTGTTACAAAAGCGGTAAACAACATCAACACCGAAATTAACCATTTGTTGCAAGGAAAATGTGTTTTTAATCAGCGAGAAATTGATAAGTCATTAATAAGCGCCGATGGCACCGAGAACAAAGCTCGCCTTGGCGCTAATGCTACACTTGCTGTATCGTTGGCAGTCGCGAAGACGGCGGCAAACTGCAAAAATATTCCACTTTATAGGTACTTGGGCGGTGTTAATGCAAAGTGCTTACCGAGACCTATGATGAACATTTTAAACGGTGGCGCTCACGCGACAAATAATATTGACATACAGGAATTTATGATAATACCCGATAGTGCTAAAGGTTTTACCGAAGGATTGCGAATATGCGCTGAAATCTATCACAATTTGGGGAAAATTTTAAAAGAAAATGGACTCAGTTCCGGTGTGGGTGACGAGGGCGGTTTTGCGCCTAATCTTGACAATGACGAGGCAGCAATAGAACTTATTTTGCAGGCGGTGGACAAGGCAGGATATAGTGGACAGATTAAGATAGCGTTAGACGTTGCGTCAAGCGAATGGTACAAGGATGGTAAATACACACTGCCAAAGCGTGATAAAACTATGACCGCCGAGCAGTTGATTGAATATTACAGTGAGCTTATGAGTAAATATCCAATTGTATCTATCGAAGACGGTCTTTCTGAAAACGATTGGGACGGTTGGCAAAAACTTACTGCAAAATTGGGTGATAAACTACAGCTTGTTGGTGACGACCTTTTTGTGACCAACCCTAAAAGACTAAGTATGGGTTTTGAAAAGAATGTAGCAAACGCTATACTTGTAAAGCCTAATCAGATAGGTACTTTAACCGAAACATTAGATGTAGTGCACATGGCACAGCACAATGGTTATGCGGCTGTTATCTCGCACCGTTCGGGCGAAAGTGAGGATACAACGATAGCCGATATTGCAGTGGCAACAAATGCGGGGCAGATAAAAACAGGAGCGCCCTGCCGCACCGACCGCGTTGCGAAGTATAACAGACTTCTGATGATTGAAAATGAAATAACTGTTTATTGACATTTTGTTGATTTTAATGTAAAATAGATAGGCAGTAGGGACTGTAGCCGTTTTGGCTTGCAGTCCTTTTTTATGGAACGACTTTATGGAATGAAGTGATAAGTATGAAAAAATTTGACGTTGTTATAATCGGTGGTGGCATTGGCGGACTTATGGCGGCTTACCGCTTAAGACTTAACGCCCCTGAGATGACCATTGCTATAACCGAGCGCGGTAATGAGCTCGAAAAACGCGTATGCCCCGCGAGCAAAAATAACACGTGTGTTCACTGTAAAATTTGTAGCATTACAAGCGGTTATGCGGGTGCGGGCGCATTTTCTGACGGCAAATTTAACCTCGGCACCGCTTATGGTGGCACGTTGGGTGAAGAGCTTGGTGACGACGTCGCTAACCTTTACATAGACGAGGTTGACAAAATTCTCAACACGTATTGCACATCGGGTGTGCCAAAGGTGTTTAAGTCTAATGACGAGTTGCGCCTTAAGTGCATACAAAACAATCTTCGATTGCTTGATATGAACGTTAAACATCTTGGTACCGATAATAACTATCTTACTATGCAAAACCTTATAAATGCTATTCGTGAATCGGGTACCGAGTTTTACAGCTTTTATGACTGTGTTAATGTAGAAAAGCAGGATAACGGTTATGTGTTGAATTACGCCAACGGCGAAATGTTTGGGGCAAGGAATATTATAATTGCAACAGGTCGTTCGGGCGCTAACTTTGTATCTGAATTCTGCAAATCAAACGGTGTGAAGATGCGCTCTAATCACATAGATATTGGTGTAAGAGTCGAGATGAAGGATATTATATGGCGGGAGTTTTCATCAAAAATATACGAACCAAAAATCCTTTATAAAACCAAGACTTTTGAGGACCGCTGCCGTATGTTCTGCTTTAATCAAGGTGGTCTTGTATCGGCAGAAAACAATCACGGTATAATAACCGCAAACGGTCACTCCTACGCTCAAGCTGAAAAGAAGACAGACAACTGTAACTTTGCTATTCTTTCAAGCATTCGTTTTACCGAGCCGTTTAATCAGCCAACCGAATATGCCGAAAATATATCACGCCTTGCTAATATGATAGGTAAGGGCAACGTGTTGGTTCAACGCTTTGGCGACCTTATACGTGGCAGACGAACAAACGAGCACCGTTTGTCGCAGAACACGGTAACGCCTACCCTTAAAGCAACAGCGGGTGATATATCACTCGTTTTGCCACATCGAATACTTACTAATATTATTGAAACCATCTATGCGCTTGATAAGGTAGCACCGGGTACTGCTAACGATGATACATTGCTTTACGGATGTGAGAGCAAGTATTATTCAATTCGTCCTGAGTTTAGAAACGAAAAGTTTGAACTTATTGATAATGTATATATAATTGGTGACGGTAGCGGCATCTGTCGCGGACTTTCGCAATCGGGCGCTATGGGTATTTATGTTGCGGATTGTATAACGGGTGCAAGATAAACGCATCTCGTGGGCGTAATATTTGTGCAATATTACCACGACATTTTGTGACAAAATTTGTTGACAAACACATTCTGTTGTGGTACGATATTCTTGCAGATAAATACCGACAGTTTGCCAATATAATTTTGGATGTATGGCCCAAGAGTTTCTACCGTAACGCCACAAGTTGCGACTATTGGTTTACAAAATTTTAGCTTCAGGCAGACTGTATATTTTACAGTCTGTCTTTATGCTTTTTAGGGGGTTGATTTTAGTGCTTGCTCTGGAACAAAAAATACTGCGCGAAGGCACAGTGCTTGAAGGACACGTGCTTAAAGTTGGCTCTTTTTTAAATCAACAGTTAGATGTTGATTTTCTTATCGAAATGGGTAAAGAGATTGAACGCATCTATAAAAACGACGGTGTTACCAAGCTGCTTACGGTTGAGTCATCGGGTATAGCGGTCGCCGTAGCGGCAGGAGCTGTGATGCATCTGCCTGTGGTTTTTGCCAAAAAAAACAAAACCTCAAATGTGTCGGGTGAAATCTACAGTGCAATGGTACATTCATATACCCACAATACCGATTATAAAATTGTAGTTTCCAAGGATTATTTGAGTGCCGATGATAGAATTGTTATAATTGACGACTTTCTTGCCAACGGCAAGGCGCTTGAAGGTCTTATAGATATAGTAAATCAGGCGGGTGCGACGATGATAGGCGCTACCTGCGCAATAGAAAAAGGCTTTCAGGGTGGCGGTGACCATTTGCGTGAGCAGGGTGTGCGTGTGGAAAGCCTTGCTGTAATTGACGAAATGAGTCCACAGGGAATTACATTTCGCAAATAACTTCGTATGTAAAAAATTTACATAAAAATTAAAAAAAGAGGAGATCTTGAAAATGAAAAAGATTATCGCACTTCTTTTGGCAGTAGCTATGCTTTTCTGTTTTGCAGGCTGCGGTACAAAAGACACAAACTCAGATGCAGCTGCTAAGTCTGACTTAAAGGTTGGCTTCATCTTCCTGCACGACGAACAGTCTACCTATGACAAAAACTTTATGGACGCTGCAAAGGCTGCTTGTGACGCAATGGGTGTTGAGTATGCTCAAAAGACTCAGATTCCCGAATCTCAGAAATGCTATGATGCAGCAGTAGAGCTTATTGAAACTGATGGTTGCGACATTATTTTTGCAGACAGTTTCGGTCACGAGTCATTCCTTATTGATGCTGCTAAAAAGTATCCGGATGTACAGTTCTGTCATGCAACAGGTACGCAGGCTCACACAGCCGGTGTTGCTAACTTCCATAATGCATTTGCTTCTATCTATGAAGGCAGATATCTCGCAGGCGTTGCTGCAGGTCTTAAGCTTAACGAAATGATAGATGCAGGTGACATTAAAGAGTCAGAAGCTAAGATGGGTTATGTTGGCGCATTCACCTTCGCAGAAGTTATTTCAGGCTATACCTCCTTCTATCTTGGTGCAAAATCTGTATGCCCCTCTGTAACTATGGACGTTAAGTTTACAGGTTCATGGTACGATGAGCAAAAGGAAAAAGAAGCTGCTCAGTCACTTATCAGCGGTGGTTGTGTTCTTATCAGTCAGCACGCTGACTCAATGGGCGCTCCTACAGCTTGTGAGACAGCAGGCGTTCCCAATGTTTCTTACAATGGTTCAACCGTTGCTGCTTGCCCCAACACCTTTATCGTTTCTTCACGTATTGACTGGACACCTTACTTTAAGTATATGATCGGTCAGGTTGAAAAGGGCGAGGCTATCGCAACCGACTGGACCGGCACAATCGAGACAGGCTCTGTTGTTCTTACCGACATTAACGCAAAGGCAGCTGCTGCAGGCACTGCAGAAAAGCTTGCTGATGTTAAGGCAAAGCTTCTTGACGGTACAATCAAGGTGTTTGATACAGCTAACTGGACAAAGGGCGGCGAAAAGCTCACAACCTATCAGGCTGACGTGGATACCGATGATAAATTCACACCTGATACAGAAGTAATTACTGATGGTGTTTTCTACGAATCAGACAAGCGTTCTGCTCCTTATTTTGATATCCGTATAGATGGTATCACACTTCTTGACGAAGCTTACTAATCATAATAAAACTTTGCTGTCTGAGACGAGGGGGAACCCTCGCCTCAGACTAATTTTGAAGAAATTGCTATTCGACGGGTTAACAATTTCTTGAGAATTATTTGAACGGAGGTTTAATGTGGACAGACAACCTGCTATCGAACTAAAAAATATAACCAAACGCTTTGGTAAGGTAGTTGCCAATAAGGATGTAAATCTTACTGCTTACCGTGGTGAGATTCTTTCCATTTTGGGCGAAAACGGAAGCGGTAAAACCACCCTTATGAATATGATTTCGGGTATTTATTTCCCCGATGAGGGTGAAATTTTTATTGATGAAAAGGAAGCCGTTATCACTTCTCCCAAAGATGCGTTTTCTTACAAAATAGGTATGATTCATCAGCATTTTAAACTTGTTGATGTTTTCAGTGCAGCCGAGAATATTGTACTTGGGCTTGAGGATGGAAAATACAATCTTAAATCCTCTACCGAGCAGATTAAGAAAATCAGCGAGCAGTACGGTTTTGAACTTGATCCCGGAAAGAAAATTTATACGATGTCAGTTTCAGAAAAGCAGACGGTAGAGATTATCAAGGTGCTTTATCGTGGCGCTGATATTCTTATATTAGACGAGCCTACTGCCGTGCTTACTCCACAGGAAACCGAAAAATTGTTTAACATCCTGCGACGTATGCGCGATGATGGTAAGTGCATCATAATTATTACTCACAAGCTTCACGAGGTATTGTCTCTTTCCGATAGGGTATCCGTTTTGCGCAAGGGCGAATATGTTGGCACTGTAAATACAAGTGAAACAAGTGAAGCCGAGCTTACCGAAATGATGGTGGGCAAGAAAATCGAGCTTAATATCGAAAGAAATGAGCCTCACGATACAATAGACCGTCTTATTGTTAATGGCATTACCTGTGTTGACCGAATGGGAACCACAGTGCTTGACGATGTTTCCTTTACCGCAAAGAGTGGCGAAATACTTGGTATTGCTGGTATTGCAGGTAGCGGTCAGCGTGAACTGCTTGAATCTATCGCAGGACTTCAGCATCTGTCATCGGGTGAGATATTATATCTTAATCCCAAAACCGAAAGCATAGAAAATCTTCGTGACAAAACACCTATGCAGATAAGAAATATGGGTGTTAGATTATCTTTTGTTCCGGAAGACCGACTTGGTATGGGTCTTGTTGGCAATATGGATATTGTTGACAATATGATGCTAAGAAGCTATTCAAAGGGTCACTCAATGTTCCTTAAACGTAAAAAGCCAAAGGATCTTGCTGTGAAAATTATTCACGACCTTGAGGTTGTAACACCAAGTGCCAGCACACCCGTCCGTCGCCTTTCGGGCGGTAATGTTCAAAAGGTATTGGTAGGTCGTGAAATTGCAGCTTCACCTACTGTGCTTATGGTTGCATACCCTGTGCGCGGACTTGATATTAACTCGTCATATATGATTTATAATCTTTTGAATGAGCAAAAGGAAAAAGGAGTTGCGGTTATCTTTGTAGGCGAGGACCTTGACGTACTTATAGAACTTTGTGACAGAATAATGGTTATTGGTTCGGGCCGCATTACAGGTGTTGTTGATGGCAGAAGCACGACAAAAGAAGAAATTGGTCTTCTTATGACTAAATCAAAGCAGGAAGGGGAGGATAGCAATGGCTGATACAGCAGTTAAAACCCATCGTGAACCGCTTTTTCACGTTGTAAAACGCGATGATATGCCTTGGTGGAAAGCGTGGCTTATAAGAGTTGTTACCATTGTGATTGCGTTCTTTATTGTAGGAATTCTTTCTGCAGCCGTTACCGAAAAAAGTTTCGGCGAAACATATAGCATAATGTTTTCGGGTGTATTTGGCAGACTTTTTGAGGGTAGAACCACAATGCTTTGGAAATACTTGCAGGAAATTGCGATTTTGTTATGTCTTGCGCTTGCGCTTACTCCCGCATTTAAAATGAAGTTTTGGAACTGCGGCGCCGAGGGTCAGGCTCTTATGGGTGGTCTTGCCTCCATAATTTGTATGATAGAATTGGGCCCTAAGCTGCCATATCCCGTGCTTATTTGTGTTATTGCAATAACAAGCGTTCTCGCAGGAGCTGTATGGGGTGTTATACCTGCTATATTTAAGGCATGGTTCAACACAAATGAAACTTTGTTTACACTTATGATGAACTATATTGCAACACAAATTATTGCATATTATGTTTATATTAAGGGTGGCGGTTCAAACGTTATTAACCCTGTAGAGTATGGTAATTTTCCGGCTGTAGGCAGTAACAATTATTTTATAAATATAGTAATTGTTGCGGTTATTACAGTTATTATGTACATCTATTTAAAATACAGTAAGCAGGGTTATGAAATTTCTGTTGTGGGCGAGAGTCAGAACACAGCAAGATACATAGGTATTAATGTTAAAAAGGTAATTGTTAGAACAATGCTGATATCGGGCGCTTTGTGTGGTGTTGCTGGTATGTTGCTTGTAGCGGGTACCGACCATAGTATTAACATTAACAGTGTAGGTGGTCAGGGCTTTACGGCGATACTTATGTCGTGGCTTGGTCAGTTCAATCCGTTTATAATGGTAATTATGACGGCGCTGGTTGTATTTTTGCGCATAGGTGGTGCAAAGGTTGCTGATACAGCACTGCTTAATTCCTCTTTTTCGGAAATTATGGTAGGTCTTGTAATCCTTTTGTTGGTAGGTTGCGAATTTTTTATTAACTACTCAATTAAATTTAAACATAATAAAAAGGAGGCACGCGTATGATTATTCAGTTTATTTGTCGCGCGATACTCCTTGGTGTACCGCTTCTTTACGGCTCGACGGGTGAAATAGTGACCGAAAAATCCGGTCACCTTAACCTTGGTATTCCCGGCATTATGTATGTTGGCGCAATAAGCGGCGTTGTCGGCTCCTTTTTGTATGAAAATTCTTGTGGTAATGATATTGCCAATATGAATCCTGTTCTTGCGGTACTGATACCACTTTTATGTGCTATTGCAGGCGCTACGCTTATGGGACT
Source organism: Acutalibacteraceae bacterium (assembly GCA_045602525.1). Classification (GTDB taxonomy): domain Bacteria; phylum Bacillota; class Clostridia; order Oscillospirales; family Acutalibacteraceae; genus UBA737. The sequence continues at coordinate 6,046 of JAZSBS010000154.1, read as the reverse complement.
TATATACAGCTTCCTTACCGTTACGCTCCACGCAAATCAGAATGTAACGGGCTTGGCTCTCACCACTCTGGGTATAGGTCTTGGCAACTTTTTGGGTGCTTCGCTTATCAATATTACCAAAAGTGAGTTGCCTTCAATCGCTCTTACAAAAACAAGTTCATTCTTTTCGGCAAAACTGCCCTTTGCCGATGATTTGGGTTGGTTTGGCGAATTGTTTTTGTCACACGACTTTCTTACATATCTTGCAATCATAATCGCTTTGCTTGTATCTTTTGTGCTTAACCGTACCCGCGTGGGACTTAATCTTCGCTCGGTGGGAGAAAATCCTGCAACTGCGGACGCAGCAGGTATTAATGTTACAAAATACAGATATCTTGCTACCTGCATTGGTAGCGCGATAGCGGGTCTTGGCGGTCTTCAGTATGTTATGGCGTATGCCAGTGGTGTTTGGTCTAACAACGCATTTGGTGACCGCGGTTGGATGGCAATAGCGCTTGTTATTTTTGCTTTGTGGAAGCCATCGATGGCAATTGTAGGTTCGTTTGTATTTGGCGCGCTTTGCAATGCTAACAACTACATTCAGGGTCTTGGTACCGAAACACAGGAGCTATTTAAAATGTTACCTTATGTTGTAACAATTATAGTCCTTATCATTACAAGTATGCGCAAAAAGCGCGAGCATCAACCACCCGCAAGCTTGGGTCTTAATTATTTTAGAGAAGAACGATAAGTAAATATTTTGTTCGGGTGTGATTTTCACACCCGATTTTTTATTTCTTTTGACATTATAATGTAAGTATGATATACTCGATTAGTAAGATACATGAAATATAATTTGCGGGAGGACGATTGAATGTCAATTAAGCAAAATCAATATTTTTTGAAAATGCCTATTGTATTTAAATTGATTTTAACCATATTGTTGGGTGTTGCATTTTTTGTGCTAACATATAGGGTGCATTTATCATGTGCACAATCAAACCTTATGTTTATTTATCGTGAGGGGCTTGTTTGTGCTTTTTTTGCATTTTTACTCTTAAACGTATATATTGATTATAAAAAACTATATGATTTTATATTTAAGTACAGATATCCAATTGCGTTAATTGTTTTTATTTGCTTGGTTGCAGCAAAAATCAACCTTTCTTCTATTAGCTTGTTTGATAGTTATGTACAACCAGGAACAGGTTCGGAATTTGTTGAACCTGTGTTTGGTCAAGGCAGACCGATTCGCAGTGATGAATGGGCAGTTTCTACACCAAAATCTTTGACTTATCAGTACTGTGTTGGCGAAAAATACAATGATATAATTATGGCAAGCCAGACCCTTAATATAAAAACAACGGGCGTAGCCGTATCATTGTCGATGGTAACAAAGCCGTTCAATGTCGGATTTTTATTTTTACCCCCCGAATATGCAGTTTCTTTTTACTGGTGTTCTTTGTTTATTACGGGAATACTTGCCGGAATTGAATTCTTTTTGATTATAACCAAAGAAAACAGATTGCTGTCGTTTATGGGTTCTGTTATGGTTATACTTTCCCCGTTTTCTATGTGGTGGAGTGGCAATTCATTGGCAACCTATGCAATGGCGGCGGTTGCCGGAATATACCGATTTTTAAATGCCGAAGGTACCAAAAAGCGAATATTATGCGCTATAGTTATAACTATTTTTGGTTCGGCATTTGTTGGTGTTTTGTATCCCGCTTGGCAGGTACCGGCCGGCTATACATTTTTGGGTGTTATTATTTGGTGTTTTGTTTTAAATTGGGCAAACATTAAAAAATTCAAAGTGATCGATTGGATCCTTTTTTCTTCCACAGTGGTTTTGGCTTTGACGGTGATTGCTGTTTTTTATCTTGAAAATTTGGAATATACAAAAACGGTTTTGAACACGGTGTATCCCGGATCGCGTAGGGAATATGGCGGGTTTATGCTTGATAGAATGTTCTTTTATCCTGCAAATTTATCCTTTCCGTTTGAAACAAGAAATTTGGCTTTCAGCGAGGTAGGAATGTATTTCTCGTTGTATCCTGTGCCTACGCTTGTGGCAATATATCTTTTATTTAAAACAAAGAAAAAAGATTTGCTTACGATTTTACTTTTAGTTGTTTCGACTATTTTTACTGTTTATTGTACCGTAGGTGTACCTATATGGTTTGGTGATATTTCGCTTTTATCATATTCCACCCCAGTACGAGCGCTTACGTATGTAGACTTTATACAAATATTACTTTTATTGCGCTCAATGACACTTTTGAAAGAAAACGACAGTTATATACCGAAATTTGTGATTATACCACTAGCATTAATTTTGAGTGCATTTATAATTTATAAATGCGACAAGGTGTTTATTTACCCTGACTATATGAGTTTGAAATATATGTTAATTGTAGCAATTATGATTTTTGTGTTAATTGTTTGCTTTGTGGGAAGGGTTAACCATAAGTTAAGAACTTGCGCAATATTACTTTTTATTATGGTTCATTGTGTTACTTCGGTATTTGTTCTTCCGATACAAAAAGGATTAGATCCAATATATTCAAAACCTGTAGCAAAGGCGGTTAGCAGTATTGTGGAAGATGATCCCGATGCAAAATGGATTGCCGTAGACCAATGGGTTGAAGCAAACTTTTATGCAGCGTGTGGCGCAAAGGTTATTAATTCAAATAATTATGTGCCAAATTATAGTATGTGGGAAATACTTGATCCAAACGGCAAGTATAACGAAGTATACAATAGATATGCAAACTTTGTGATAACAATGACCGAAGAAGAAAACGAGGCAATTTTAAATCAACCCGATCTTATTACGCTTAAATTAAATTATGGTCAGTTGGATGATATAGACGTAAAATACTTGATTGCAAAGCACGAAATTGCAATACCCGATGACTATGATATAGACAGTAAACAGTTATATGCTGAGCATGGTATGTATATTTACGAACTATCGTACAATTAAATAGTGATATATAAAATGGCGGTTTTGAGTGAAAATTTCAGACCGTCATTTTTGTTGTTTACAAACTTTGAAAAAGGTGTTACAATATACAGTGATTTAGATTACGAACAATGTATTTTGCAGCAAGGGGAGATAATATGCAAGAATTTCACAATGAATCGTATGATGAAAAGGAAGTTAGATTACCAGATGCAAATAGCGAGAATTTAGAAAGTCTTATTTCAAGCCTTAAGTCTGAAATAGAAAAGCTTAATTCAAAAATCGAGTTGCTTAACACAGAAAAGCAGAATGCCGAATATCAGGCGGCAGTTTTTGCCAACGCATACAATGAGGTAGTAAACAGCTTTTTTTGGAGAGCTACTTCTTGGATAAGGAAAATATCACAATGCGCAAAATCGTTTATATCAAAATATGATAAATTATATAAACTCGCAATATACACTAAAGGCTTTTTGCGTGGCGGACATACCGAAGGCAAAACTCGATTGATAAATTATAAAAAGTTAATAGGCGAAATAACGCCGTTGACAATCTTTAAGGGTCAAAGAAAGTTTGAGGAAAAATGCACTTTTAAAAACAATGTGAAGTTTAGTATTTTGGTTCCGCTTTACAATACTCCTCTTAATTTTCTTGAAGAAATGATAAATTCACTTAAATGGCAAACATATTCCAATTGGGAATTGTGTCTTGCTGATGGTAGTGATAATGAACACAGTTATGTGTGTGAATACTGCCTTGATCTTGCGAAAAAGGACAGACGTATCAAGTATAAAAAGTTAGAAGAAAATAAAGGTATTGCTGAAAACACTAACGAGTGTCTTACTATGGCAACAGGTGATTTTATAGGTCTTTTTGACCATGACGACGTATTGCATCCATCGGTTTTGTTTGAATATGTAAAGGTGATAAACGAGCAAGGTGCCGACTTTATTTATTGTGATGAAATGACCTTTACCGACGAGGAAGACGAGGGATTTAAATGCGTTTTGTGTCATCACAAACCTGAATTTTCCCCCGATACTCTCCGTAGTTACAATTATATTTGCCATTTTTCTTGTTTTTCAAGAACATTATATGAAATGGTAGGTGGATTCAACAAAGAGTATGACGGTAGTCAGGATTACGATTTGATTTTACGCCTTACTGAAAAGGCGAAAAAAATTGTTAGAATTCCTAAATTGCTTTATTTTTGGCGTTCTCACAAGTTGTCAGTTGCTTCTGCGGCTTCTGCAAAACCTTACGTTGTGGATGCAGCGGAACGCGCTCTTGCAGCTCATCTTGACAGAGTGGGTCTTAGTGGTACTGTTAAGCAAGCATATGCTTCTACTACATATAAAATTGATTATGAAATTTCAGGCGAACCATTAATTTCGATAATTATACCTAACAAAGATCATATTGACGATTTGGACAAGTGTATTAACTCTATATATTCAAAATCTACCTATAAAAACTTTGAAATTATTGTGGTAGAAAACAACAGTACCGAGCAGGAAACCTTTGACTATTATGATAAAATTCAAAAGCAATACAACAATATAAGCGTTGTATTTTGGAAAGGGAAGGTATTTAATTATTCTGCAATAAATAATTTTGGTGTGCGTTTTGCTAAAGGCGAATATGTATTGCTTTTGAATAATGATATTGAAATAATTACTTCCAACTGGTTGCAGGAAATGCTTATGTTTGCGCAACGACAAGATGTAGGTGCAGTTGGTGCTAAACTTTATTTCCCTGACGACACGATTCAGCATGCTGGCGTTATTTTAGGTATAGGCGGAGTTGCAGGACATGCACACAAGTATTTTGACCGAAAAGACTATGGTTACGTATCGCGCGCATGCATATCTCAAAATTTAAGCGCTTGTACTGCAGCGGCCCTTTTGATACGAAAAGACGTATTCGAGCAGGTGGAGGGACTTGACGAAGGCTTTGCAGTTGCGTTTAACGATATTGATTTGTGTATGAAAATACGAAAAGCAGGATACTTAATAGTGTTTACTCCTTTTGCCGAGTTTTATCATTACGAATCAAAAAGTCGTGGTACAGAGGATTCTCCCGAAAAAGTAGCCAGATTTAACAGTGAAATTGATAGATTTATGGATAAATGGGGGAGAGAACTCGAAGCAGGTGACCCGTACTATAATCCAAATCTTACGCTTGAACACGAGGATTTTTCGCTTAAATAGTCTTATAAAAACAAAATAATTTATAAAAAATGACGAAATTTGAAACTTTGTTAAAATTCCGTCATTTTTTTGTTTACTTTTTGAACGGAAAGTGTTATTATATATCCGTATGAGACTGTCTTAATGACACAGCCTCTCGAATAAAATTTTTTGGAGGAATTTTCACATGGCAAGAAAGTTTAAAACCATGGACGGTAACAACGCTGCGGCTCACGTTTCTTATGCGTTTACCGAAGTAGCAGGTATTTATCCTATTACACCGTCCAGCCCGATGGCAGACTATGTTGACCAGTGGTCAGCACAGGGCCTCAAAAACATCTTTGGAACAAAGGTTAATGTTGTTGAAATGCAGTCTGAAGCAGGTGCTGCTGGTACAGTTCACGGCTCACTCGCCGCAGGTGCTCTTACCACCACATTTACCGCTTCACAGGGTCTTCTTTTGATGATCCCTAATATGTACAAAATCGCAGGCGAATTGTTGCCTTCAGTTTTCCATGTATCAGCTCGTTGCGTTGCTAGCCACGCTCTTAACATCTTTGGCGACCACTCAGACGTTTACGCATGCCGTCAGACAGGTTTTGCAATGCTCCCTGAAACAAACACACAAGAAGTTATGGACTTAGGCGCAGTTGCTCACCTTGCAACTATTAAGAGCCGTGTTCCATTTATTAACTTCTTCGATGGTTTCCGTACATCTCACGAAATTCAGAAAATTGAAACATGGGATTACGAAGATCTGAAAGATATGGCTGATATGGAAGCTATTCAGGCATTCCGTAACAACGCTCTGAATCCAAATCACCCATGCCAGAGAGGTTCAGCTCAGAACCCTGATATCTTCTTCCAGGCAAGAGAAGCATGTAACCCATACTATGATGCTCTTCCAGCAGTA
>JAZSBS010000153.1:0-2584 GCA_045602525.1 Acutalibacteraceae bacterium | reverse complement strand
TTTTTCTTTTCGCGACGACGACGTGTTGTCGCTCTTTTAGCAGTAGCCATTAAAGTTTACCTCCTACTTATTTCTTCTTGTTTGCTACAGTTCTCTTCGGACCCTTACGAGTACGAGCGTTAGTCTTAGAACGCTGACCTCTTACGGGTAAACCTTTGCGGTGACGAAGACCACGGTAGCTTCCAATTTCAATAAGTCTTTTAATATCCAATGCAACTGTACGACGTCGGTCACCCTCTACCTGAAGGTTGTGGTCGATATACTCACGAAGCTTGGAAATATCTTCTTCTGTAAGATCCTTAACGCGTACATCAGGATTAATGCCTGTGTCTGCAAGAATCTTTTTAGATGTTGTAAGACCGATACCGTAAATATAAGTAAGTCCAATTTCAACTCGCTTATTATTAGGAAGGTCAACACCAGCAATACGTGCCATTTATCAAAGCACCTCCATATTTGTTGTTGCGATGGTCTGGGTGATTAACCCTGACGTTGCTTGTGCTTAGGGTTCTCACAGATAACCATGATTTTACCCTTGCGCTTAATGATTTTGCATTTTTCGCAAATCTTTTTTACAGAAGGTCTGACTTTCATTTGGATTTTACCTCCTTAAAATTTAGGGGCGTGATGTTTTTTCATCACACTATTTTACTGTCAATTATTTTGAACGCCAGGTTATGCGTCCTTTTGACAAGTCGTACGGCGACATTTCAACTGTTACCTTATCTCCGGGAAGTATGCGTATAAAATTCATACGAAGCTTACCTGAAATATGGGCAAGTATTTGATGTCCACCTTGAATTTCTACCTTGAACATTGCGTTAGGCATTGCTTCAACAACGGTGCCTTCAAGTTCAATCATATCTGATTTTGACATTATATTTCCTCCTCATAACCGTATTGCTTTAACGCTTTGCGTAAAGCGCGGTTTGTTTCAAGCTGGTGAGCTTCAAGACTTGTATTGGTAAATTGCAGATGCTTCGGGTTCTTACGCTTTGGACGTGTAACCGGCCGCTCTTTTCCATCACACACTAACAGATAGTTTTCGGTCTCTGCTACTATTACCATTTTTTTATTCTTATCTCTGCCCGATTTTGATATTACTATCTTACCTATCATAACGCACCTCAAGATTTAGTCATTATCTGAGGACCGTCAGGGGTAATTACTATAGTATGTTCAAAATGTGCAGACAAAGAACCGTCTTTTGTAAGCACTGTCCAACCGTCAGGCATAACCTTGACATCATAGTGCCCTGCATTAATCATAGGCTCTATGGCAAGGGTCATACCAGGCATCAGGCGAATTCCTCGCCCGCGAGTGCCAAAATTAGGTACCTCGGGGGCTTCGTGAAGCTCGGTGCCCACACCGTGACCCACAAATTTGCGGACTACGGAAAAACCCCTTTGTTCGACATACTGCTGTATTGCAGCACCGATATCACCCAATCTGCCGCCCGACACCGCCGCGGCGATACCTTCATAAAGGCTTTCGCGCGTAGTATCCATCAGCCGCTTTGCCTCTGCAGATATATCTCCGCAAGCAAAAGTGGCGGCGTTATCGCCGTGATATCCCTCAAACTTAGCGCCAAGGTCAATTGAAACTATGTCTCCTGCCCTGATAACGCGTTTTTTTGTGGGTATGCCGTGAATTACCTCGTTGTTGATTGATATACATGCGGTCGCAGGATAGCCCTGATAGTTTTTAAAGTTAGGAACTGCTCCCTGACTTAAAATATACTTTTCGGCTATTCTGTCGAGCTCGGCTGTAGTTACACCAGGCTCTACCGCACTGCCTGCTAATTTTAATGCTTCGGCCGATATTCTGCAAGCTTCTCGCATTACCTTAAGCTCGCGGCCGGTTTTAAGGACTATCATAGCTTATATCTCCGAAAGAGCAGCGAGTACCAGCTTGGTGGTATCCTCTACCTTATCCTGACCCTCGACTGTAATCAGCTTGTCGGCTGTTTTGTAATAACTCTTAAGCGGTTCGGTCTGTTTATGATAGATATCAAGTCTGTCAAGAACAGTATCGGGCTCATCGTCCTTACGAATAACGAGCGCGCCGCCGCAAGCATCACAGACACCTTCGGATTTCGGCTTTTTAAACTCGGTATGATAACTTGCACCACACTTTTCGCAAACACGTCGACCTGACATACGCTTTACTATTTCGCGATCTGCCACCTCAATTGAGAGAGCCGCGTCAACAGCAATATTCATATTATCAAGCGCTTCTGCTTGTGGAATTGTACGTGGAAAACCATCGAGTATAAAACCGTTTTGGCAATCACTTTGCGCCAGACGTTCCTTAATGATGCCGATTACAACATCATCGGGAACAAGTCTGCCGCTGTCGATATAAGCCTTAGCCTTTAAGCCCATCTCGGTACCGTTTTTTAGCGCAGCACGAATTATGTTGCCGGTAGAGATGGTAGGAATACTGTATTTTTCAGAGATTATCTCTGCCTGTGTGCCCTTACCTGCACCAGGGGCTCCCAAAAGAACGAGCTTCATACTAATACTCCTTAATCTAAGAATCCCTTATAATGACGCATCATCATCTGAGATTCAAGATTGTTAAC
>JAZSBS010000152.1:0-17388 GCA_045602525.1 Acutalibacteraceae bacterium | reverse complement strand
CCCAAACAATAAGATAATAATCAACATATCCCATCTTATTTATAACCGACAACTCATATTCTAAACGGTCGATCACTTCTTTTGCTGGGTTGTTTCCATAATGTTTATAAAGCCCATCATAACATTTGCGACGAAAATATTCATAATGATCTTCGCCGTTCGTATCGAAAAATGGTAGCTTAATTTTGCCAAATTCAAATTCCACATTGCATCTGTCTGCTATTTTTTCAGTGTTTGAAATAGCTACAGGCAAATCGGGAAATGCCGCACACATTTCATCTTCTGTTTTCAGATAAAACTCTTCTGTTTTAAATTCAAGATTGTTCTTGTCACCAATCTTACTGCCTGTCTGAACGCACAACAAAACCTTGTGCATAAAACTGTCAGACTTTTCTATGTAGTGAACGTCATTCGTAGCAACCAGCGGTATATCTGTTTCGCGCGATAATTTTTGAATATAGCTGTTTACCGTCTGCTGTTCTGCTATGCCGTGATTTTGCACCTCAAGAAAATAGTTGTTTTCACCAAATACGTTTTTATACCAAAGCGCTGTATCACGTGCCTTATCATAATTGCCATCCATAATTGCACGCGGTATCTCACCTGCAAGACAGGCAGACAAAGCTATAAGTCCACCGTGATACTGTTTCAAAATTTCGCGGTCAACGCGCGGTTTGGAGTAAAAGCCCTCAGTAAAACCGAGTGAAACCAATTTTATAAGATTTTGATAACCCTCATTGTTTTCACAAAGCAATACCAAATGGCTATAATTTCCGTCAGGCTGCTTTTGTTTATCAAATCGACTTTTGGGTGCAACATAAACCTCACACCCAATGATTGGTTTAATCCCCTTTTTCTTTGCCGCTTTATAAAAATCAATCGCACCATACATAACGCCGTGGTCGGTAATCGCTACCGCAGACTGACCACGCGCAGCTACAGCGTCAATAAGTTTATTTATACGGCAGCAGCCGTCAAGCAAACTATATTCAGTATGCAAATGCAGATGTGTAAAGCCCATGCCGTATGTCACTCCTTATTTTGAAATTATATCGTTGTATATTTCTATTATTTTCTTAAGTCTATGATTAAGTCCCGAAACGGTAATAGGTTCGGGTGAATTTCTGCATAAATCCTTTAATGAACTTTCAGGATACCGCATACGCAATTTTGCAGCAACAATAAGCTCGTCCGGCAAAGATGATAACATTTCTCTTTTAATTAAATATTCTATCGCCTGTCTTTGCTTTATAGATGCCTCTATGGTTTTTTTAATATTCGCGCCATCGCAGTTAAACATTCGGTTGGTCTTGTTGTTTACCTCTTTCATTATGGTAGTTTCTATAAGCTCAAGGCTTCGCACAGATGCGCCCATAAGCGCCAACAGATTTATTATCATTTCACTGCGCTTTATATATACAACAAAACCGCTTCCTCTGGTTGAAATATTTGCCACAACCGAATGCTTGGCAAGCATCTCACGCAGTTCATTAGCAAGACTTTCGCTTTTTACCGGAAAATCAACCCTATAGCTTTTGGCAGGATCACTCATCTGACCGCATGCCAAAAATGCGCCTCGCACAAATGCCGCCTCGCAACAATCACGGTTAAAAAACTCATGGCTGATTTTACCGTCAATTATACCAAAATCAACCGATGCTAAAATTTTTAACCTATCAATCTCATCTGCAACCTCTGCGCGATATGTAACATTTTTGCTGTTTCCAACAGTAATTTGAACCTGTGCGTCATAATTTTTTGTAATATAAGCAGAATAAAGCTTTGCTACAGCCCTGTTCTCGCTCTGCATAGATATTCTCTTAGCATTAAACGATCTGCCAAACAATAACAGCCCATAGGTAAGCGCCTGCACACAGCATCGCGATACCTTAATTTCGGTAAGCTCTGTTTTTATATCTGAACAAAAAGACATATCTTTAATCCTTTATATTAATATCGCGGTGGAAGCATTCTGCATCATAGCCATTTTGACGTAACGCTTCACAAAGTGTTACAGCAAATGTTACCGAACGGTGATGACCACCCGTGCATCCAAATGACACCGTTATTTTTTCTACATTGTTTTGTTCTTTAAAAGGTATTACAAACAAAATAGTATCTAAAATTTTTTCAAAATAAGCTTTGCTTTGAGCAAAGCTTAAAACATAATTGCGAACTGGCTCGTCCAATCCAGTTTTATGCTTTAAACCTTCTATGTAAAAAGGATTGGGCAGACAGCGCACATCGAAAACGAAATCTGTCTGCGCGTCTGCCCCATTTTTAAATCCAAAAGATCTGCACTCTATTTTCATCTTTTTATTTTCTTCCCACAAATATAACCTCGGGCTCTAAAGCAACGCCATCGGCTGCCTTCACGGTCTCTTGCACTTTTTTTATAAGCGATAAAACGTCACTACAGGTAGCGTTGCCTGTGTTTATAACAAAACCAGCGTGCTTTTCACTTACCTGTGCGCCGCCAACGCTTACGCCTTTAAGATTATTTTTTTCAATAAGAGCACCCGCAAAATAACCCTCGGGACGTTTAAACGTGCTGCCTGCACTTGGAAATTCTAACGGTTGTTTATCACGACGACGTGCAAAAAAGTCATCCATAGCCGCCTTAATTTCGTTTGCATTACCTCGTTTTAATTTAAATTTAACGCTTGTAATAATTAAATCGATATTTTTAAACACACTTGTACGATAACCCAAATTCATTTGTTCAAGTCTTAAGCTGCGTGTGTTGCCGTCATGGTCTATAACGGTAGCCGATACTACCACTTGCGACATCTCACCGCCGTAAGCACCTGCATTCATATAAAGGGCACCACCAACAGTGCCGGGTATTCCATAAGCAAACTCAAGCCCCGAAAGCGCCGCCTTTTGCGCCGCGATACATAAAGCCCGCAAGCTTACCCCTGCGCCGCACACAATTGTGTCACCATCTATTTTAATGTTATTTATTCCATCAAGGCTTATAACTACGCCCTCGATACCCTCATCAGATACTAACAAATTAGAGCCTTTGCCTAATATAAAACAGGGTGCATCAAATTCTTCGGCTAAAGAAATTACAGTCTTTAGCTCGCTTTCATCCTTTACCCTAACCAAAGCATCGGCATTTCCGCCTATTTTAAAGGTGGTATGACGGCTCATAGGTTCGCCTAAAACATATTCAATTTTACACTCGTTAAATCTGGCACACAGATTGTCAAGTTGCATACAATCACCTTATTTTTCGTGCAAATTACATAGATATGCCGCGCCTATAATACCTGCATCATTACCAAGGTCGGCAGTCTTAATGACTGTTTTGATTTTCATATGGCGGGCATAGTTTTCACCTTCAACATACTCATTAAGCGGATCAGTAAGGTACTCACCTTCTTTGGAAACACCTCCGCCGATGCATATCATATCAGGCTGGAAGGTATCAAGCACATTGGCAATACCAATCGCAACATAACGTATATATTCATCAACAACCATACTGCCCACACGGTCACCAAGACGCTTTGCCTTAAAGGCGGTAACACCGTTCGCATTTTCAATATTGCCATCACATATATCCCACATTCTCGAGTTGCGGTAACGCATCATAGCCTGCTTGGTCTGACGAACAAGAGCCGTAGCCGATGCATAGGTTTCCCAACAACCAAATCGACCACAGGTACAAGGTGGACCGCTCATTTGTATAACAGTGTGTCCAAGCTCGCCGCCCGCGCCATTAGAACCGGAATAGATTTTTCCGTCTATTATAATCCCGCCGCCAACACCTGTGCCAAGAGTTATTGCAATAAAATTTTTAGTACCTTTACCTGCTCCCGCAATATACTCGCCATAAGCTGCTGCGTTGGCATCATTTTCTACGTAAAACCTTTTGCCCGTTTTTTCATAAAGCATCTGACCAAGCGGCAAATCGTAAAACTCAAGATTGTTAGAGTATGGTACGTTGCCTGTCTCGTGGTCAATAGAACCAGGGCAACCTATGCCACAACCGTCAATCTGCTCTGGGGTAAGTCCTGCATTTTTTATCGCCTCGAAAGCAACTGCCACCAAATCATCGACAATCTCTTCTGAAGGTCGCGGTAAATTTGTTTTTCTTTTAGCGGTAGCAATTATCTTATAATTATCGTCAACCACACCTGCAACTATATTTGTGCCACCTAAATCTATACCTAATTTATACACGTGTTACTTTCCTCGCAATCTTTAAATTCAAAATGGTTTAACGCTTGTTTCTGCGGGTTTTGCAAAATCTTCGTTCATACCTAAACGGTTAAGTAAATCTTCTGCTGCATTGTATCCAAGCTTTTTCTGACGACTGTTCATAGCCGCAACCTCAATTATTACTGCCAGATTTCTACCCGGCTTTACGGGTATTGTAAGAGACGGAATGTTAAGACCCAAAATTTCTGTTTTTTGAGTTTCAAGACCCATACGGTCATAGTTTTTATTTACATCCCACGGCTCCATATTGATAACAAGGTCTATTTTCTCGGTTAGTTTTACCGCACCAACACCAAAAATACGGCTTGCATTAATAATTCCTATGCCACGAAGTTCAATAAAATGACGTATGTTATCCGGTGCCGTACCAACAAGCGATTTACTTGAAACACGGCGGATTTCTACCGCGTCATCGGCAATAAGACGGTGACCGCGTTTTACAAGCTCAATTGCTGTTTCACTTTTACCAACGCCGCTTTCACCCAACAGCAATATACCCTCACCATAAACCTCTACCAAAACACCGTGACGGGTAATACGAGGTGCTAGATGAAGATTTAAAAATGCGATAAGCGCCGCTTCAAAATCGGAAGTAGCTTCATGTGTTGTCATAAGCGGAACGCCGTAAAGCTCTGCCATTTCTTTATAAACATCATCATTTGCAAGGTTTCTCGCTATTATTACAGCGGCAGGTTTTTTTGCAAAAAACTCACCAACGCGCTGATGAAGCTTCTCTTTGGTAAAGCGTTGCAAAAATCCAATCTCGTTCATACCGAGAATCTGTATTCTTTTGTCGTCAAAATATTCATAATAACCCGCAAGGTGAAGACCCGGACGATTGGTTTCTGCTGTGGAAATTAAAATACCCTCGGCATCACAAGGCATATTAAGAATATCTAACGAAAATTCCTTAATAATTCGGGATAACGCAATGGTGCAATCGGTTTTCATAACTACTCTCCCATAATTAATTTTACTTTAATTTACATTATATCATAATATAAATGATTTTTAAATATCTTTTTTTGTAAAATAAAACCTCTGCCTATTTAAAAACAGAGGTTATCACTACAAATTTATGATATCAATCGTTAAATATTATATCTTCCTTGCCGCTTTCCTGCCACAAGCGTATATATTCCACGTTCATCTCTAAATCGGAGGTATCGCCTGTTCCTGTGTAGCGCTGTTCGGGAGTTCCTCCCCAGCTAGCTCCCGGAGTTATCATATACATATCAAACAAGAAATACATATATTGATTATAATCGTATCTGCCGTCACTATAGCTGTCAAAAGGCTTCGTCAAATCAAACACAAAATAATCTATCCCGTCAACAAAAAACACCATTTCTGTGTCAGTCCACAAAAATCCATAGGTGTGATAATCCTCCGGATTAGAAAGATTAAACGTTTCTCTTCCTGCTTTAACCGAGAATTGATGCCCCTCGTCATTTCGGCTGCCGACAATTTTGTCGGTTATATCTTTGTTGTTATAATCGTAAACCCTTTTGGTGCTAGCATCGTAGGTGTTATTGTAAAATTTATGAATTGTTGGATATATAGTGTCACCAAGATATGTCCAGGTTTCAAAAACGTCAACTTCAAGAGTAAATATAGGATCATATTGTGTCGTACCATCAGGATATCTGATTAAATTAGACCCTGTAGAGCGCAACCACCATGCAGGCCAAGCCCCGTTTTTAAAGGGTAGCTTCGCACGTATTTCGGCATAACCACGACGGTAAACCATCGTCTGTCGCGTAGTGAGCACGCCACCGATAGCATAATCAAGATTCTTCGCATCTACACCGGTGTAGGACTTAACGCTGCCAGTCCAATCATAACAGCCGGCTTTCATTACAAGCTCGCCTTCTTTAACGTAATTGTATTTCATTCTATCCTCAACATTTGAAGGTATAGAAACATCCGAAAACCACGGCAGCATCCCCGTAGTATCCCATATTTTCTCCAAATTTATGGGTCTGTTATTATGATATTGCGGGCCGTGATCAATAGTATCCAAATTGAATTCGTCGCCCCATACATAATTATATTTTTTATTGTTAATGGTAATAGTGTCAGCATAACTTTCGGGCGTTGAATTATTGTTAATTATATAATCACCCGACGGGTGAGGTTCAAATGGATTAATATAATTATTATTTGCCGACGACGTTGTGTTTGAACTATCACTACTAACACTTGGGTTTTGTGATACATAATTACTTTCATTTTTGTTTGTTGTACTACTGTTAACAGAGCTATTATCCTGAGGTAATGTATCCTGTGAATTTGACTCTATCTCGGTTATGTGTTCAACAACCTCTTCATAAATAACACTCGAACCAATTCCTGTTTCATCCATACTCTTACACCCCGCTGTTAAAACAAGCATTAAAACAACCATCAAAAAGCAAACTGTTCTTTTCAAACCAATCCCTCCATCATCTTTTAATTTTAGTCTATATTTAATAGTCCTATTTGTCAAGTAACGATACTGTAAATTTTTAAAAACACCGCTTCGCAATAAGCGGTGTTTTAATTTAATTCCATTTAAAATCACTACAAAGTAATGTGGTTTTATCGTTTTGCACAGTAAGTATTCCGCCGCCGATTGTAGCCTTTTTTTCACTATCGTCCGGTAAAACAATCTTGCATTCGCACGGTTTTACTGCCGTAATAAAAGGTATGTGTCCTGCCATTACGGCAAGCTCACCCTCGGTGCCTCGAATAATCAGCATTGCCGCATCACCGTCGAATATACTACCGTCGGGCGTTGAAATAATAAGATTATAGGTGTTCATTACTTTTCACCCTTTTTTGCTTTTGCTACAGCTTCGTCTATTGTTCCGACAAACAAGAATGCAGACTCAGGAAGGTCATCGTGCTTGCCTTCAATAATCTCTTTAAAACCACGTATAGTTTCGCTAACAGGCACATAAGTACCTTCTATACCAATAAACTTTTCTGACACATGGAATGGCTGGGATAAGAAACGCTGAATTTTTCGTGCGCGTCCTACAAGCAATTTATCGTCATCAGAAAGCTCATCCATACCCATAATAGCGATAATATCCATAAGTTCATTATAGCGCTGTAAAATACGCTGAACCTCACGGGCTACATAATAATGCTCTTCGCCCAAAACCTCAGCCGACAAAATACGGCTTGTTGATTCAAGCGGGTCAACTGCGGGATAAATGCCCTGTGACGCAATATTACGTGATAAAACGGTAGTAGCATCAAGATGTGCAAATGTTGTAGCAGGTGCAGGGTCTGTAAGGTCATCGGCAGGCACATATACTGCCTGAATAGATGTAATAGAACCCTTTTTTGTAGAGGTAATGCGTTCCTGCAAGGCGCCCATTTCGGTAGCCAGTGTCGGCTGATAACCAACGGCTGAAGGCATACGACCAAGAAGCGCCGAAACCTCACTACCTGCTTGTGTAAAACGGAAGATGTTATCAATAAACAACAACACATCCTGATTTTCTTGGTCACGGAAATACTCCGCCATAGTAAGACCTGAAAGACCTACGCGCATACGCGCACCGGGCGGCTCGTTCATCTGACCGTAAACAAGTGCGGTTTTTTCTAAAACGCCCGACTCCTTCATTTCGTTATAAAGGTCGTTGCCTTCGCGTGTGCGCTCGCCAACACCTGTAAACACAGACAGACCGCCGTGCTCTTTAGCAATATTGTTGATAAGCTCCATAATAAGAACGGTCTTACCAACGCCTGCACCGCCGAAAAGACCAATTTTACCACCCTTTGAATAAGGGCAAATAAGGTCAATAACCTTGATACCTGTTTCAAGTATTTCGGTACTGGTAGACAACTCATCATATTCTGGTGCAGGGCGGTGGATGTTCCAACGCTCGTCTGTTTCGGGCGCCTCGATATTATCAACAGGCTCACCAAGAACGTTAAATATTCTGCCCAAAGTCTCGCGACCTACGGGTACACTGATTGCCTTACCCGTGTCAAGCACATCAGTACCGCGCTGTAATCCATCGGTAGATGCCATAGCAATACAACGGGCAACATTGTCACCAATATGTTGCGCTACCTCGACTGTGAGTGTGCGCTCACCGATAGGCATCGTAAGCGCGTTATAAATAGCCGGCAAAGCGCCATCCTCAAAGCGCACGTCTACAACAGGGCCCATAACTTGGGACACTTTACCGGTAATTTTGTTAGACATTAAATTCAACTCCTTAAGAAGTTATCAGTTGCCAGCACCGGCAACTATTTCAGTAATTTCCTGAGTAATAGCGCCTTGGCGGGCACGATTATACTCAAGTTGTAATTCATCAATCATCTGTTGTGCGTTTTTACCCGCAGAATCCATTGCCATACGGCGCGCTGCGACCTCACTGGCAAAGCTTTCGCGTATGCAACTGATTATAACACCCGACAAATACTCGGGGACTGCTACATCAAGTATTGTGCGCTCATCCGGTTCGAAAACAACCGCTGTATTTTGTGCATTTTTGGCTTTTTTTAGCGGCAATACCCATTTAATCTCGGGTGTCTGTGTCATCATTGAAATATAGTTTGTGACAACAATTCCAAGTCGGTCAAAGTCACCTTTTTGAAACTCGTCGCACAACTGTTTTGCTAATTCAAAAGCATCGACTGCATAAAACTTTTCGCTTGATACTATCTCCTTACCGTATCGTTCACAAGCGCGTTTACCTATTGGGATAATTTCGGCATCGCCAAAATCACGCACGGTGCGAAAAACATTGGCATTGTATCCCCCTGCAAGTCCGCGGTCACCCGCTATTACTATAAGTCGTGTTTTGCCGCCATCCATATACTCACGCATAAAAGGGCTGCTTTCACACTCGGGTACACTCGTCAGCAAATCGACTATATTCTGAACTGCCGACTCGTATTGTCTGCCCGCAGCCATAGCCGCATTTGCACGACGCATTTTGGATGATGCTACAAGGCCCATAGCTTTTGTAAGGTGTAGCGTCGAATCAACGCTTTTAATACGTATTTTTAATGATTTGGTATTGGCAGACATTCACCATCACCTCGTCATTTCCTGCAGTGTTTCTTCCAAAGATGCTATATCCTCTTCCTCAAAGTAGCCCTCTTCAAAACGGGCAAGCAACTGTGGTTTTTGATTCTCAAGTTTTTCAAAAAGTCTTTCTTCAAACCTATGAACGTCGGCCACTGCTACAGTATCAAGCCAACCTTTTGTTACAGCATAGATAATAGCCACCTGACAACCCACAGATATCGGACTGTTACGGTTTTGCTTTAGCACTTCAACTATACGTTCACCAAGCGCCAAACGTGATTTTGTGTCGGCGTCAAGGTCACTTCCAAACTGTGCAAATGCTTGCAGTTCACGATACTGTGAATACAAAAGTTTAAGTTCTCCCGAAACCTTTTTCATACTCTTTTTTTGGGCCGAACCACCAACACGGCTTACCGAAATACCGGGGTTAATAGCTGGCATAACGCCCGCATGGAAAAGCTCGGTTTCAAGGAAAATCTGTCCGTCAGTAATTGAGATAACATTTGTAGGAATATATGCCGAAACATCACCCGCTTGGGTTTCAATTATAGGCAGTGCGGTTATAGAACCGCCACCGTATTCGGGGGCTACGCAAGCCGCACGCTCAAGCAAGCGTGAGTGCAGATAGAATACGTCACCTGGATATGCCTCACGACCGGGTGGACGACGGATAAGCAACGACAGTGCACGGTATGCAACGGCATGTTTGCTTAAATCGTCATAAATTATGAGTACGTCTTTGCCCTGCGCTCTGAAATATTCAGCCATAGCACAACCCGAATAGGGTGCGATATACTGCAATGGTGCGCTCTCGGAAGCAGATGCTGAAACTACTATTGTATAGTCCATAGCGCCCGCTCTTGTGAGTGTATTCACAAGACTTACAACAGATGTATTCTTTTGACCGATAGCTACATAAATACATATAACATCGGTATCTTTCTGGTTAATAATTGTATCAATTGCAATTTCAGTTTTACCTGTTTGACGGTCGCCGATAATGAGCTCACGCTGACCGCGACCTATCGGTATCATACTGTCAATTGCCTTAATGCCTGTCTGAAGCGGCACCGATACGCTCTTACGCTCGATAATACCCGGCGCTTCTGCTTCAATTGGATTAAAGCCGTCATATTCAATAGGTCCTTTGCCGTCAATCGGCTCACCCAAGGCATTAACAACACGACCAAGCATTTTTTCGCCAACAGGTACCGACAAAACCTTACCCGTGCGGCGCACAACAGTACCCTCACGAATACTGTTTTCATTTGAAAGCATCGCAACCGATACGGTATCTTCCTCAAGATTTTGAGCAAGACCCGCCGAACCGTCTTCAAATTCAAGCAGCTCATTTGCCATACAGTTTGTAAGACCGTAAACGCGTGCAATACCGTCGCCGACAAGAATTACTCTGCCGGTTTCTTTCATTTCTATTTGAGAGCGATAGTTTTTTATCTGCTCTTTTATAATATAACTTATTTCTTGCTTTTTTTCGCTCATACGCTGATCACATCCCTTACGCGTTTTAGGTTGTTTTTAATGCTACCATCAAGCACCTTGTCGTCAAGTTCAACCATAATACCACCAAGCAAGGTTTTATCTATGACTGTCTTGACAGTTACATTCTTACCCGTGCGCTTGCAAAGATTGGTTGTAAGATTTTTTATCTGGTCCGCACTTAACTCTACGGCAGTTTTAACTACGGCTACCACCGTGCTGTTTGCAAATTCACGAAGGCGTTCATACTCGGCAAAACACTCGTTAAAGCTTTCTGCCTTTGCATGCTCACAAAGCAACTGCAAAAACGACAGGGTATGCTCGTGAATTCTGCCCCCAAACGCCTGCTCTACGGCAGCTGTGCGTTCACTTTTCGAAATACTTGGAGTAGATAAAAAGTCCATATATTCGGGTGTTTCATCAAAAACACTCTTTACGGTTTTTAAACCTTCATAAATCTCGTCTACCAGATTTTCCTCGCGCGCCAACATAAACAACGCCTCGGCGTAGTTGTTACCTGTCGCTGTCATCATCTTCACCTATTTTATCAATAAAATAATCAATAAGCGCCTTGTGATCATCGGCATTAATTTCACGCGATAGCATCTTTTCGGTAAGCGCGGTAGATACGTCCACTATCTGCGCTTTCATAGATTCTTCAACGCGTTTCTTTTCAAGTTGGGCATCAAGCTCTGCCTGACGAATAATACCGTCGGCAACCACCCTTGCGTCTTCAACAATTTTGTCACCGCGCGCTTGCGCCGCGTCTGCCGCCTCTTTTACAATGCCTTCAGCTTCCTGCTTTGCGTGGCTTAAACGTTCAGTAAGCTCGTTATCCTTTGCTTCCGCGCTGTTTTTAGCAATTTCGGCATCGCTGTATTGCTTATCAATTTCTGCGCGGCGTTCTTCCAACATTTTTGTAACCGGTTTATACAAAAACTTTTTCAGCAGTAAAAACAAAATTGTAAGGTTTGCAAGGGAAATGAGTATCTGCCAAAAATTTACGGATATAATATCCAATGATTGCATTTACTCTTCCCCCAAATTATTTCACTGCATTAAGCAAAATATTTACAAGCATATTAGGGGCAACGAATATAAGCAGAATTGCAATAACAAGCGCATAAAGGCCTGTGGTTTCTGCAATAGCACAACCCATAAGCATTGTAGTAGTAACTGAGCCCTTACATTCGGGCTGACGACCAATTGCTTCACAAGCTGCAGCTACGGCATTACCTTCACCAATACCAGGACCTATACCTGCGATCATTGCAGCACCTGCACCCAACGCACAACAACCTAAAATAATACCAATTGCGAGTTCCATAATAAATTTCCTCCGTTTTATAAATTTTTTTATTTTTTCGACCTTGATAGTTTTTTTGCTTTGCGAGCAAAGTAATCCCCCTCAGGAAAGCCACTTGCTACATAAAGCATGGTAAGCATTGCAAATATAAATGCTTGTAAACAGCCACTGAATACATCAAAATAAATCGAAAGTATCGCAGGCAAACCAATCTGTAATATCGGCACATTACTCAAAACTCTTTCTAAAGCCTTTGGTAAAAGGCTATAAATTATATTTGAAAGCCCCTGCAGTCCCGTAGCTACAAGCACCGAAATAACTGCGCCCGAAAGCACATTACCATAATGACGAAACGCCATAGAAACAGGAGTTGCAACCTCACTGATAATATTAAGCGGTGAAAGAAACGGTACCGGATCCCCAAAACTTTTTACATAATGAAGCGGTCCGCATTTCATCTTATAATATGTTATAAGCACAAACACAAGTATTGCCCAACCGCCTACTATATTTATGTCTGAGGTGGGTGCATAAAGTCCTAACAGCGCCAAAAGACTTGAAAACGCCGAAAGGCCCATTATTGCCGCTACAAATGGCGCGAAGCCGGCAAAATAATCGCTCATATTTGTTTTAACTAAAGACTGTGTCTGTTTTACTATCCATTCGGCAATTATCTGACGTTTTAAATTTGATTTAACCGAAAGCCCATGAGTAAAATAAAGGCACAAAAAGAATATTGTTATTACAACCAATGCCGAATTAACCTGTGACTCGGTTATAGGTAAATTTTGCAACGGCATAGGGATTGTAAAATAAATCAACGCACCCGAAATACTTATACCTTCGCTTGCGGGATTAAAAAGAATTTTCAAAACCATACCAAAAACCAATGGTAAAACAGCACCCATAAGGAGCAGTATATCGACAATTTTAAACCAAAGTCTCCCTTGTGTTTTCGTAAAGCAGCACCTCCTTAAAATTATCTATACAAATTATTGGTTTTTATTCATTAAAGGCCGTAGCATAATTGCAATACGCGGAAAAATTAGCGGTATCACAACTGCAATTGAATTTAAAAATGGAATTAAAATACCAATTACAACTATAACAAAAATCCCTGCAAATCGCAGGCTTTGCGAAGCCTTTACCGTCTGACGGGCATCTTTTTCATCCTGCGTTACAGCCTTTTGAACAAAAAGCCCCATCACAAAAAAGTTGCCTACAGCCACCGCCGCACCCCAAAGATTGCCAAGCAGTACGGTATAATCCCATTTGCCGATTATTAAAAATACTGCCTGCATCAAAACGCTGAAGATCACAACAAAGGATGCTATATATTTAGTTTCTTTTATTACTGTTTTATCAATTTTCATTAATGATGAACCAACTTCCACCCATTTTATGTTATTCTACCACATCTTTTATATGTTGTCTATAATAAACAAAAATTTAACAAAATTTTCAAAAACGCTTTCTTTTCATAAATATTTAACTGTTTTAATTGTTTTTCAACTAAATGTATGATATATTTATAAAAAAGGGGCAGGTATATTATGAAAAAAGAGACACTTACAAAGAAAAATATTATGATTGATTTAAAAAAGGCATTAAATAAGTCAATCGGTTCTTTTATTCTCGCATTGATACTTATGTTTTTTAGTTTGCTTATTGTAAACCTTGCTTTTTCAATTAGAGATCTTGGGGATCTTATTTGGGGCGGCATATTTATTTTATTATCTTCAGCTATAATTATTATAACCGCCATCGACCTTTACAGACATTTATATGCATACCGTAATAAATTGAATATTCAGCACGAACGCCTTGTTGATGTAAAAATTAACGAACACTACACCGGTGGTTTTATTCCCTTTCGTCAGCATCACAATCTGATATTTGCCCGTTACGGAAAGTACTATATTCCAAAAGATAACTACACCTGGAGCAATGAATTTCATATGGATGTAAAGGGCGTATACAATTATTCAAATATCGGCGATGAATACTATCTAGTTCTTTCCAAAGACAAAAAAATTCTTTTAGCGTATAATATGAAACTGTTCGACTTAAAAGACGGTGCAAACGAATATTAAAAACATACCCCACATATTAATTTATGTGGGGTGTTGTTTTATGAAAACACTCGGTGTTATAGCAATGATATGGCTGTCGCTTTTCGCATTTGTTTTGCTTATTTTACATATTAAAAGTCATAAAATGATAAAATCAATTTTTTTAAATGCAATACTCGGCTTTTCTGCCATAGCTGTAATAAATCTTACGCAAAAATTCACAGGCGTATACATACCGCTAAACTGGTACACCGTCGGCGGCAGCGGTGTGTTTGGGCTGCCCTGCGTCTGCGGAATAATTTTGCTGCAAACCCTTATTTAATGCATAATTCATAATGCACAATTACTATATAATAAAGCCGCTGTTTTGATTTCAATTTCAAAACAACGGTTTTATTTTTATCATTTTATATTATTGGTTAAACCTAAAATATAAATCGGTTGATGTGTTATAAAGTTTTGCTAACTTAATTAATATATCGGTTGGTATATCGAGTAATCCACGTTCATATCGGCTGTATTGCGGTTGCTTCATAGAAAGATATTCAGCAACATACTGCTGTGAAAAATCACGGTCTTCACGCAAATCCCTTAAACGCGGATAATAACAACTCATACTAACACCCACAAGAATTTATTTTGTCTTTTCAAGATATTCTTCGATTATTACCTCAAGCAAATTATTAACACTGCGTTTTTGCTTTTCTGCTTCTTTTTTTAATTCCTCTATCATTTCAGGTTGCAATCTTAAATTAATTTGAATTTTATTTGTCATAGTGTCACCACCTTGGTACCATTTTATAGCATTTTTATACAACTTTCAAGATACCACCTTGTTACCATTTGACGAATTTTTATATTTATCTTGACAAGGTGATATCACCGTGATACTATTTATGTGAAGGAAGTGTTACTATGGCTGAGATTAAAAGAAAGCAACTTGACGAATTAGAAAATCTTACCCTCGAACTGTGCTTTATAACATATCTTCAAGCGCTTGTGGACTATGACAAAAACTGCGGGGATTGTATTATAACCGAATTTGAATTTTTAAAAGGAGCCAATACCTACCTGTTAGAAAAACAAACAGATGCCGTATTAAAATTAAACAATTTATTTAATTCGATGTAAAAGCCAAAAGACACTGCTTAAAGCAGTGTCTTTTTAAACCAATTATGAATTATGCATTTTTAAGAGCGATAGCCGCCTTTGCTTTTTCGGCAATGTTTACGGCTCTAAGTCCAAACTCATCAAGCAATTTAACTGCAGGGCCCGAATGACCATACACATCATTTACACCAAGCTTTACAACCGGTACGGGTACGGTTTCGCAAACAACCTCGCTTACCGCCGAGCCAAGACCGCCGATTACAGAGTGCTCCTCCGCGGTAACAATAGCGCCTGTCTCTTTTGCTGCCTTAATTATAATGTCGCGGTCAATCGGCTTGATGGTAGCCATATTAATAATACGAGCGTTAATACCTTCGGCTTTAAGTAAATCATAAGCCTCAAGCGCTTCTTTAACCATAAGGCCTGTTGCAATGATTGTAACGTCGTTACCCTCACGCAATTCAATACCCTTACCAATTTCAAACTTATATGTTTCATCAAAAACAACCGGTACCGCAAGTCTTCCAAATCGCATATAAACGGGACCGTCGCACTCAAATGCCGCGCGGACAGCAAGACGAGCCTCGGTGTCGTCGGCAGGATTGATAATAGTCATACCGGGAATTGTACGCATAAGAGCGATATCCTCATTGCACTGGTGTGTTGCTCCATCTTCACCAACAGAAATACCTGCGTGAGTAGCGCCGATAATAACGTTAAGGTGTGGATAACCTACCGAGTTGCGAACCTGCTCAAAAGCACGTCCTGCCGCAAACATTGCAAATGAGCTAACCACTACCTTTTTGCCCGTAGCCGCAATACCTGCCGCTATGCTTACCATATTCTGCTCGGCAATACCGCAGTTATAAAAACGCTCGGGATATGCCTTTTTAAATTTACCTGTTTGGGTGGCGGCTGCAAGGTCAGCGTCCATTACGATAAAATCATCGCGTTCAGCACCAAGCTCCACCAAGGTTTCACCAAAGCCTACACGTGTTGCAACTGTTTTAATTTCTGCCATACTAGCCACCTCCTTAATTAAATGCAGCAAGCGCTGCGCGCAGTTCTGTCATAGCTACTTCGTAAAGTTCGTCATTAGGTGCGGCACCGTGCCAGTTTACCGCATTTTCCATATAAGATACGCCCTTACCCTTTGTGGTTTCAGCGATAATTGCAACGGGTTTATCAACAGTTTTTGCTTCACGCAAAGCCGCTTCAATAGCATCGTAATCGTGACCGTTTATAGTAATCACGTGCCAACCAAATGCCTCAAACTTTTTATCAACAGGTTTTGCACTGTTTACCTCGTCAATTGTGCCGTCAATCTGCAGATTGTTAAGGTCGATAAATGCAGTAAGATTAGAAAGTCCCTTATTGCTTGCAAACATTGCTGCCTCCCAAACCTGACCTTCTTCAATTTCACCGTCGCCAAGAACAGTATAAACGTTATAGTTATCACCGAAATGCTTTGAGGAAAGCGCCATACCAACTGCGGTCGATATACCCTGACCAAGAGAACCTGTTGACATATCAACACCGGGGATATTTTTCATATCAGGGTGACCCTGAAGACGAGATCCTATCTGACGAAGAGTGATCAACTCATCAGGTGAAAAATAACCACGTTCTGCAAGTGTAGCATATAATGCAGGAGCGGCATGTCCTTTTGAAAGAACAAATCTGTCACGCTTAGGATCTTTGGGGTTCTTGGGGTCTATATTCATCTCTTTAAAATAAAGATATGTAAGTATCTCAGCTATTGAAAGCGAGCCGCCGGGGTGACCTGCTTTTGCCGCGTGTACACCCTCGATAATACCGATTCGTACCTTGCAAGCAATTTGTTCAAATTGTTTTTTGGTAATTGCGTCCATAATTAGTTTTCCTTTCTTATTTCGGTAAGATAATCTATAAAATCGGCAACTGCGCCGCTTTGTGCCAACCCAACTATCGTATCTGCCACAGCCTTCACCTCATCGGGTGAGTCGGTAAGTGCGGCTCCTATATCGGCAGTTTTAATCATTTCAAGGTCGTTATAGTAGTCTCCTATAGCAAAACAACAACCTTTATTTATATTTAGCTTTTCACAAAGTATTTTTAAAGTGGTAGCCTTTGAAACGTTTTTAGGTACGTGTTCAAAA
>JAZSBS010000151.1:0-6288 GCA_045602525.1 Acutalibacteraceae bacterium | reverse complement strand
ACTGGTAAGCATCCCGCCCAAAATGAGCATTTCGGGGTTTATGGGGTATTTAAAAGGAAAGAGTGCACTTCTAATTTTTCAAAAGTGGGGGAATATGAAATTCGCATACCGAAATCGCGAATTTTGGTGTAAGGGATATTATGTAGATACTGCGGGTAAAAACACGAAAGCCATAAAAGAATATATAGCAAATCAATTAAAGCACGATAAAGAAAGTGACCAATTAGCAATTTTCGACCCGCGGGACCCATTTATGGGTAGTAAGTAATCATTGCATGGCTGGCAGGCCAACTTTAAAACGTACTTGTGCGTAGCCAGTATTGGTTAGGGCTATGCCCGAAAATGAAATACCACCCGCTATGCGGGTGGATATTTATTTTGTACAACTAACGTATATTTATTTTTTATCTGCTTCGTATTTTGCAACTGCTGCTTTAATTTTATCTGCAGGGTCGAGTAGCTTGCTTATAGAGTTATCATTGTTAAGAGTATCAACAAGCAACGCGATATACTTTGACATATTAACACTGCAATACCACTCGCGAGAGAGGAGTTCGGGTGTCTGATAGATAAGGTTGGTGGTGAACACCTTGTCAATAAGGCCGTTTGCGTAGTATTCGTCAAACTTTTCGAGTCCTTCAACAAAAAGACCAAAGGTAGAAAATACAAATATTCTTCCGGCGCCCTTTTCTTTAAGCTTTGCGGCAATATCAAGCATTGATTCACCGCTTGAAATCATATCGTCAACAAGTATCAAATCCTTGCCTGTGATGTCGTTGCCCAAAAACTCGTGAGCTTCGATGGGGTTGCGTCCGTTTACAACTACCGAATAATTACGGCGTTTATAGAACATACCAAGTTCGAGACCTAAAACAGATGAGTAGTAAATACATCTGCCCATACCGCCTTCGTCGGGGGAAACAATCATAGTATGATCGCGGTCCAGCTTAACATCGGGCACGCTGCGGAGAAGTGCCTTAATCATCTGGTAAGCAGCTTGAACATTATCAAAACCGTCAAGAGGAATTGCATTATTAACGCGGGGGTCATGAGCATCAAATGTGATAATGTTTTTAACACCCATTGCAACTAATTCTTGCAAAGCCATTGCGCAGTCCATAGACTCGCGTGATGTGCGGCGGTGCTGTCTGCCCTCATAAAGCATAGGCATAATAACGGTAATTCTGCGAGCCTTACCGCCAAATGCTGCGATAACACGCTTTAAATCTTGGAAATGGTCGTCAGGACTCATAGGAACAGTTTGTCCATACATTTTGTATGTAACGTTGTAGTTAAAGCAATCGCAGATAATAAATGCATCAAGACCGCGTGCCGAATGGTGAAGAACAGCCTTTGCCTCGCCTGTGCCAAAACGTGGACAGTTAGCGTCGATTACAAACGATTGGTCTTCATCTTCAATACCGCGCCATTGTTTGAGGTAAAAGTCTACCTGTGAAGAAATGTCTTCGCAGCCGCGCATACTGATGATTGCAAGGTCGCCGTAGGGTGTGTGTTTAAAGTTGATACTGGACATATGAAAATCCCTCCGCAAAGCATATAAAATTTTTACAAATACATTGTAACATATTTTCTTCAACATAAAAAGACTTTTTTATAAAAAAATTTGCATTTTTTGGTTTTACACTAATATTGTAAAATTTAATTGATATTATTTGTGCTTTATGTTATAATTAAACCAATTATATGAACTGCTATTTGGTAAGGAGATATGAATTATGCCAACCGTTACTTTACTTGCGCATACACCTAATCCCGAAAAGACTGTGGCATCTGCCGCAAAGCTGTGCTATAGCTCGTCTACAATATGTGATTTATACGATGGACTTACCGATGAAAAGGCGGCAAGCTTTGTGGAAATGCTTTCGGAAATCGGACACGAAAGCCCGATTGAGCACGCTTCCTTTACATTTGGTATCGAGGGTGTGTCCCGTGCGTTTCTGGCGCAGATAACCCGTCACAGAATGGCGTCGTACTCGGTTAAAAGTCAGCGTTATGTAAAAGAGGGTGAGTTTGAGTTTGTAACTCCTCCTGAAGTAGCCGCCGACCCCGAGGCGCTTGAGGCATATAAAGAGTCAATGCGTCTGGCGCAAGAGTCTTATGACAAAATAGCTGAAATACTTACCGACAAGCACACAAAAACCTTTATCGCAGAGGGCAAAGACCAAAAAACTGCCGCAAGACTTGCGTCCAAAAAGGCAATTGAAGACGCGCGTTTTGTGCTTCCTAATGCGTGTGAGACTAAAATGGTAGTTACAATGAATGCGCGTTCATTACATAATTTCTTCCGTCATCGTTGTTGCAATCGTGCCCAGTGGGAAATTCAGGCGGTTGCAAATCAAATGTTGGTATTGGTAAAAGAGGTTGCTCCCGAATTGTTTAAAAAGGCAGGTCCTCCTTGTCTTACGGGTCCTTGCCCCGAGGGTAAAATGAGCTGTGGCAAGGCAAAAGAAATTAAGAAATTTTATGAGGATATGAAAGTCAATGGGTAAGCTTATTGTAATTGAAGGCCTTGACGGCAGCGGCAAGTCAACGCAACTTGAACTTTTACCGCAGAATTTATGTGCAAATGGAATTGAAAGCCGTAGTGTATCTTTTCCTGATTATGACAGCGATTCGAGTGCGC
Source organism: Acutalibacteraceae bacterium (assembly GCA_045602525.1). Classification (GTDB taxonomy): domain Bacteria; phylum Bacillota; class Clostridia; order Oscillospirales; family Acutalibacteraceae; genus UBA737. Next base: position 3,644 of record JAZSBS010000151.1, on the reverse strand, counting down.
TTGTAAAGATGTATTTAGGCGGTAGGTTCGGAAATCGACCGGGCGATGTAAACGCTTACGCCGCATCACTGTTTTATGCTGTTGACCGATTTGCTTCATATAAGACAAATTGGGGAGAATATTATAACCAAAACGGTGTTATAGTGTCGGGCAGATATACAACATCAAACGCTGTGCATCAGACGTCCAAAATGAACGAGGATGAATGGAAAGACTTTCTGGACTGGCTTTATGACCTCGAATACAATAAGGTGGGTATTCCTAAGCCTGACAAGGTAATCTTTTTGGATATGCCGATTGAGGTTTCGCAAAAACTTCTCTCGGGTAGATATAAAGGCGATGAGGCAAAAAAGGATATTCATGAAAGTGATACCGCATATCTTGATAAATGCCGTAAGGCCGCAATGTTTACAGCAAACTATTCGGGCTGGACAATTATTCCTTGTGCCAAAGATGGCGAACCACGCACTATTGAAGATATTGCAAATGACGTTTTAGCAGAGACTTTAAAACTTTTTTAAGGTGATATAAATGGTATATGTATTTTTAGCAAAAGGCTTTGAAGAACTTGAGGCATTGGCCCCGGTTGACGTGTTGCGTCGCGCCGGTGTTTCGGTTAAAACAGTAGGTGTTACGGGCAAGCAGGTTCGTGGCTCACATAATATATCAGTAAACTGCGATATTATAGCAAAGGACGCCACTTTTGATGACCTTGATGGCATCATACTGCCTGGCGGTTTGCCGGGGACTACCAATCTTGAGGCAGACGAAACGGTGCAAAGGTTTATTGACTATGCTGTAGAGCACGGAAAGGTTATAGGCGCTATTTGCGCCGCTCCTATGATACTTGGTCACAAAGGACTATTGCAGGGCAAAAACGCGGTGTGCTATACCGGTTTTGAAAAAGAACTCACGGGCGCTCACGTGCTTAGTCGACCTGCCGTTCGAGATGGAAATATCGTTACAGGCTGGGGAGCAGGCGGTGCTATGGACTTTGCACTGCTTTACCTGGAAACGCTTTATGATAATGAAGAAATTGCTAAAAAAATAGCAAGAAGTATGCGCTATGGCGCGTATTAATTGGAGACGGATATGCAGGATAACAATTTTAATATTAATGATGACGATTTTGTAATAGGCAAGGGTTTTAACGTAGCCGAAGAACCTAACAGTAAAAAGCACAAAAAAAATAAGCGTGCAAAAAAAGGTGGCAATTCAGTTGTAAAAAACATAATTTGGATTGTCGGTATTATCGTCGTATCGGTTGTTTTGGCAGGTAGTGTTATAGTAGGACTTTTTGACTATGTCGGTTTAGGCTTCGGTCGGGGACAATCTGTTCAGATGGACATACCCTACGGCTCATCAACTGTAGCAATTGCCGAAAAGTTGGAGGAGTCGGGCGCAATTAAAATGCCTATACTTTTCAGAGTTTTTTCAAAACTAAAAGGTTATGAAAGTCAGTACAAATACGGTCTTTATACCTTTAATACCGATATTGGCTATAGCAATATTGCTGATATGCTTATGAACGACGGCGCCAAGGCTGAAAGTGTTAAGGTGACCATTCCCGAGGGCACGGGCATTAACGATTACACAAAAAACGTAAACGGTGAGGACGTTGTTGTAAAGGGTATAGCCACCATTCTTGAAGAAAAGGGGGTATGCTCTAAACCCGATTTTCTTTACGCGCTTAATCAGGTAGAGTTTAATACAGAGCTGTTAAAAAATTGTAATGTAGAAAAAACCTATTATTCACTCGAGGGATACCTATTCCCCGACACATACGATTTTTACGCCTATGATTCAGAAGAATGCGCAAAAATGGTTATTGAAAGAATGATAAAACAGACCGAAAGCAAGATAACCGACGATATGTACAAGCGTGCAGAAGAGATGGGCTATGCAATGAACGAGATTTTGACAATGGCTTCTATTATTCAGATGGAATCGGGTCAAAACACTAATGAGATGGCAAATGTTGCTGCTATTTTTTACAACCGTCTTGATAGCAAGGATTTCGGCACACTCGGCTCAAGCCCTACCTGTTACTACGGTGAGTCATTTAAAAACGATGACGGTAGATATAACACCTATGATATAAATGGTTTGCCGCCTGGACCGCTTTGTTCACCGGGACTTGATGCTATAAAAGCGGCACTTTATCCCTCAGAAAAAGACGGATATTTCTATTTTGTTACCGACAGCGAGGGTAATTTTTATTACCACAAAACAATGGCGGAGCAAAATGCCACAATAGCAAAACTACAGCAGGGTGGAAACTGGATATATGAATACTTTGACTAATAAAAAGGCAGCTTTAGAACTGCTTTGCCCTGCGGGTGATCTTACGCGCCTTAAAACCGCGGTGGATTTTGGTGCCGATGCCGTGTATATCGCGGGCGAAGAGTTTGGTATGCGAACAGCAAGTGCTAACTTTAATCGCGAGGATTTAAAAGAGGGCGTTGAGTACGCGCATAATCACGGGGTAAAGGTGCACGTAACCTGTAACACAATTCCGCATGAGGATGAAATTGAGCGTCTGCCCGAGTTTTTGAGTTATCTAAATGAAATTGGCGTTGATGCGGTAATTGCTTCCGACCTTGGCACTATTGGTATGGTGAAAAAGTACGCGCCGGACTGTGAACTGCATGTGTCGGTGCAGTCGGGTATCGTAAACAGTGCTACCGCCAATGCGTTTTATAATATGGGTGCTAAACGTGTGGTGCTTGCACGAGAGTTATCACTTGAAGAAATTGCAAAAATTCGTGCAAACACCCCTCCCGAGCTTGAAATTGAAGCCTTCGCCCACGGCGCTATGTGTGTGTCTTTTTCAGCAAGATGCTTGCTTTCAAGCTATATGACAGGACGGGATGCCAATCGTGGTGACTGTGCTCAGCCTTGTCGCTGGAGCTATAGCCTTATGGAAGAAAAGCGTCCTGGTCAATATTTTGATATTACTGAAACCGAAAAGGGTACTTATATACTTAACGCTAACGATATGTGTATGGCGCCTTACCTTGACAAAATGCTTGCGGCAGGTGTATCGAGTATTAAAATAGAGGGCAGAGCCAAAACCGAATATTATGTTGCTGTGACTGCTAATGCCTATCGCGGCGCGGTTGATAGCCTGCTTGAAAGCGATGGCGATTGGGTATTACCTGAGTGGGTAGGTGAAGAGCTTAACAAAATGAGTCATCGCACCTACTCAACAGGCTTTTATTTTGGACGCCCTGAAAATGCTCAAACATATGAAAATGCGGGTTATATACGCGATTACGCTATTGCCGCTGTGGTTGACGGATACTGTGACGGCTGTATTGTGGCAACCCTTAAAAACAAGTTTTTAAGCGGTACCACGCTTGATTGCCTTGAGGCAGGTAGCATACCTTTTAATATAGATACTACAGTTTTATATGACGAAAAAGGTAAACAGATTGAAAGCGCATACCAGCCTATGATGAAAATTAAAATTCCGTTTGAGCGTGAGGTTAAAACGGGGTCAATGTTACGTATGAAAGTATAAAATAATATATTGCAAAATATGTCAAATTATGGTAGAATAACTCTACCCCAAAAATAAAGGAGTCTTTAAAGATGAAAAAGGAAGTATTAGTTGAAATTTCAGCTCGTCACGTACACGTGAC
>JAZSBS010000150.1:0-2953 GCA_045602525.1 Acutalibacteraceae bacterium | reverse complement strand
TGTAACAGCGGTAACGCGAACACCTGCAATGCCGACGGTGAATATATCGCCGAAACGATGTGCAAAATGACGGGCGATGCGCTCGGAATCAATGCAAGCGATGTTGTTGTCGCTTCGACGGGCGTTATAGGTCAACCGCTTGACATTACTCCTATCGCAAACGGCATGGAATCCCTTGTTAAAAGCCTTTCCTACGACGGAAGCGATAATGCTGCGGAAGGTATTATGACCACCGATACGGTGAAAAAATCGGTTGCCGTAGAGTTCGAGCTTGACGGTAAGATATGCCGTATAGGCGGAATCGCCAAGGGAAGCGGTATGATACATCCCAATATGGCGACTATGCTTGTTTTTATTACCACCGATGTTTCTATAAGTCCCGATATGCTGAGCAAGGCATTATCAAGTGATATTGCCGATACATTTAATATGGTAAGCGTTGACGGAGATACCTCCACCAACGACATGGTAACCGTTCTTGCAAACGGAATGGCAGGTAATACCCAAATAGACGAGGAAAACCAAGATTTCAAAACCTTTATGAAGGCGTTGAATACGGTTACGGTATATCTTTGCCGTATGATAGCAGGCGACGGCGAGGGTGCTACAAAGCTGCTCGAATGTAAGGTTAGCGGTGCAGACTCACTTGATACTGCAAAAACAGTTGCAAAGAGTGTTATTTGTTCAAGTCTTTTAAAGGCTGCAATGTTTGGTGCCGATGCTAACTGGGGCAGAGTGCTGTGTGCAATCGGTTACAGTGGCGCGGATGTAGACGTTACAAAAATAGACGTTTCATTTATTTCAAACAAGGGTGAAATTATTGTTTGTGAGAACGGTGCAGGTGTCGATTTTAGCGAAGAAAAGGCAAAAGAAATTTTGCTCCAGAAAGAAATCGTTATTAATATAAAGTTAAATGACGGTGAATTCTCGTCAACTGCATGGGGTTGCGACCTTACATACGATTATGTTAAGATAAATGGCGATTACAGAACATAGCCAAATCATTTAAACCCGAACCAGCCTAAAAGAGCAGTTTTAAGGCATCTTTTGGCTCTTTGTCGCGCATAGGCGACAGCCTTACGCGCTTCGCATTACCAAAATCTACTCATAAAACTGCACCTTTTAGGTCGTAGAATTTTGTGATTAAAAGATTTTGCGGTGTGGCGAGGCGCAAAACACAGCAAATCCTGACGGATTTGCGAGTATTTTAACAAAGTCACAGCGTGAAATCCTTATCTCAAAATCTGATTTGGGTTTGAATGCTTTGGCTAAGGAGATTATTATGGACAACCATTTTTCAAATGCCGAGCGCGCTGAGGTGCTGACCCAGGCACTTCCTTACATCAAAAAGCATACTGGCAAAATCGTTGTTATAAAATACGGCGGCAACGCTATGATAAACGAGCAACTTAAACAACAGGTTATGGAAGATATTGTTCTTTTGTGGCTTATTGGTGTTAAGGTTGTGCTTGTTCACGGTGGCGGCCCCGAAATAAATGACCTTATGGACAGACTTGGTAAAAAACCACAGTTTGTAGACGGCTTGCGTGTTACAGATAAAGAAACCGTTGATATTGTTCAGATGGTGCTTGCGGGTAAGGTAAACAAAACACTTGTAAACCTTCTTGAAATGAAGGGCGGCAAGGCTATGGGTATTTCGGGTATGGACGGCAGACTTATCGAGTCCGAAATTAAGGACGAAAGACTCGGCTATGTTGGCAAGATTACCAAGGTGCATATATCACCTGTACTTGATTTGCTCGAAAAGGGTTATATCCCCGTAATTTCTACCATCGGTTGTGATAAGCTGGGTAATGCTTATAACATAAACGGTGATACTGCGGCAGCTTTTGTTGCAGGGGCACTGGGTGCGCAGCGTCTTATTATGATGACCGACATTGATGGTATTTTGCGCGATAAAGACGACCCGTCGACTATAATCCCACATCTTACTATAGACGAAATTGAAGAACTAAAAGGCGAGGGTATAATTTCTGGCGGTATGATACCAAAGGTTGATTGCTGCATAGAGGCAATTCATAAGGGCGTTAAAAATGTTGTTATTATGGACGGTAGAGTGCCACATTCCATTTTGATGGAGTTGCTGACAGATGAAGGCGCCGGCACAATGGTGAGCGAGAAATGAATGATATAATTTCAACAGATAAGCAATACGTTGCAAATACATATAACCGTTTTCCTATTGAGCTTGTAAGTGGTAAAGGCTCAAAGGTTTACGACAAAAGTGGAAAAGAATATATTGATATGGGCTCTGGCATTGGTGTTACAGCTTTTGGTATAGCCGACACTGACTGGGCAAACGCGGTAAGCAATCAGGCTACAAAATTACAGCATATGTCAAACCTGTATTATACCGAGCCTTGCGCCTTGCTTGCAAAGGCACTGTGCAAAAAAACAGGTCTTAAAAAGGTTTTCTTTTCTAACTCGGGCGCCGAGGCTAACGAGTGCGCTATTAAGGCTGCTCGTAAATGGGCGGCAGAGAATAAGGGCGAAGATTGTTATACAATTGTAACACTTCAAAACAGCTTTCACGGCAGAACTCTTACAACGCTTGCAGCTACAGGACAAGACCATTTTCACAAGCTTTTTAAACCGCTGACTGCAGGGTTTATTCACACACCCGCAAACGATATTGAAGCGCTAAAAAACACGGTAAACGATAACAATGTTGCCGCTGTTATGTTTGAGTGCGTGCAGGGTGAGGGTGGCGTAATAGCGCTTGAACTCGAATTTGTAAAGGCTATTGAAAAGCTTTCAAAAGAAAAGAACTTCCTTATTATTGTTGATGAGGTTCAAACAGGCAACGGTAGAACAGGTAAGTTTTACGGCTATATGAATTATGGTATCACACCTGATGTTGTAACTACCGCTAAAGGTCTTGGCGGCGGTTTGCCAATTGGCGCCGCAATTTTGGGCGATAGGGTAGAAAACG
>JAZSBS010000149.1:0-4612 GCA_045602525.1 Acutalibacteraceae bacterium | reverse complement strand
GTTGGGGCGAAACAGATGCCTATAAAGAACACGCAGAAAAAACCGCAAACTACACCGCTGACAAATGGCAAGAGGTGAACGATGGTTTAATGTTGGGTTTCGCCAAATTTGCCGAGTGTAAGCAAAACGACTACACAGCCGACTCGGACGAGACTCAGGCACTTGTAAAAGAACTGCAAAACTACATTACCGATAATTACTACACTTGCACAAACGAAATCCTTGCAGGTCTCGGCCAAATGTATGTCGCCGACGAACGCTTTAAAAACAATATCGACAAGCACACCCCGGGCACTGCTGAATATGTGAGTGAGGCAATAAAAATCTTTTGTAGTAAATAAAATCTATTTTATATGAGATGTGACGCATAGTGTCGTGACATCTCATTTTTTATTTGTTATAATAAATTTATAAAGGTGGGATAATATGATACTTGGCGAAAAGTTAAAAAAGCTCAGAACAGATAAAGAACTCACGCAAGAAGAACTTGCGGAAATACTGTACGTTTCACGAACCGCTGTTTCTAAGTGGGAATCAGGACGTGGTTATCCAAATATTGAATCCTTAAAGGCGATATCTAAATATTTTTTGGTATCGGTGGACGATTTATTGTCTGGCGAAGAATTGATAACACTTGCCGAACAAGAGCAAAGGCAAAAAGAGATGCATATTAAGGATATGATTTTTGGCTTTCTCGACTGCGGTATTGCATTATTACTCTTTTTACCGTTTTTTGCGCAAAATGAAAATGCAACCATACAGGTGGTATCACTTTTAACCCTAACAACAATTCAACCGTATTTAAAAATTCTTTATTTTGTGGTTGTAATCGGTAGCATTGTTTTGGGGCTTTTGACCCTTGTTTTGCAAAAAAAATTTGGCGCGGTATGGGGCACAAGCAAGATTATACTATCCCTTATATTAGGCACAGTAGGGGTAGTGGTTTTTATTGTAAGCCGTCAGCCGTATGCCGCAGCATTTGTGTTTATGTTTTTGTGTATTAAAGCATTGATGCTCATAAAACTTAAATGACACAAATAGTATCGTAGCTGTTACGCCGCGTTTCTTGGCATTTTAAAAAATCTCTTGTAAAGTGTTTTCAGAACACATAAAAGGAGATTTTATAATGAAAAAAGAAACAAAAAAGAGTTTTTATATCGCAGTGTCTATGCTTGTAGCATTCGTATTGTGGACGGTGGCAATTTGCTGTGTTGATGTTAAGCCAATCGGACCAAACAATTCATCAGTCGGTTTTTCCGCTGTTAATGAGTTTTTTCACAGTCTTACAGGCGTAAATTTTATGCTTTACACCATAACCGATTGGTTAGGTCTTGTGCCTGTGTTTATAGGCTTTGGGTTTGGAGTACATGGTCTTACCCAATGGATTAAAAGAAAGAATATTTTAAAGGTTGATTACAGTATACTTATACTTGGTTTATTTTATATCGCTGTTATAGCGGCATATCTTTTCTTTGAAAAATGTGTTATAAATTATAGACCCGTATTAATAAACGGATATTTAGAAGCGTCTTATCCGTCGTCAACAACCATGCTTGTTATGTGCGTAATGTCAACAGCCGTTATGCAGTTTAACTCACGCATAAAAAACGTTGTGTTTAGACAAAGCGTAGTGATTGTGGTTACTGTCTTTATTGCTTTTATGGTAATCGGCAGATTGCTTTCCGGTGTGCATTGGCTTACCGATATTATAGGTGGTGCGCTTCTTAGCACAGGACTTGTGATGATGTACTACTTTATAAATGGTTTGATAATTAACAACCGCTGAAAGTGTAAAAACTTTCAGCGGTTGTTAATTATTACTATATGTACCAATATGTGAGTGCTAATATCAGTAAACACACTTAAAAATTTCGTCGCATTAAACAAAGAATAGGGGAGTCAAAAAATCTTACCCCGTATATCACAAACCATTTCTATAGCAACCGTTGTCCTATCGGTAAAAATTATCGAATGTTTTATTTCATCAATAACCCTGATGTTTCCGCTATAATCTACGTATGCGCCGCCTTCTTTTTTACTGTCGGGGACAAAGTAGGTGATGGTAACGTAAGGTCGGTCCTTAATATGATTCTTTAGAAAAGCGAGTTTCATATTAAGGATTTCTTTTGTTTTATCGTCAAGTTCTATTTTGGTTTCGGTAATACGTGCTGCTTCACCTATAGCCGCATCGTAACCGGTAAGAGCGGCAAAGGGTGCAAACTGTGCGGCACGATTTGATTGCGACATTCTTTTGCGTGTCTTTGACGTGTGGTGCGGATTGTTGATTATGTCGTTATAGTTATCGGCCACAGTTATTGCTCCTTTCCAGATTAAACTTTACGCTTTGTGCCCGCCAATTTGGCGATTGCGTTCTCGGGCGGTTGCGCCTTCTTTTAGATTCATACCTTTAAATATTGCGTTTTTGCCATACTTGCCTTTAATAGCAATAATTGCTTGTTGCATTTTTCTTTCGCGCTCAAGCGCGGCAGTTTCCGTTTCTCGTGTTTTTTGTAAAGCATCGTAATCGGTAAACAGGTCAAGCTGCTCGGTTTGCTTGACCGTTTTAAGTGACGACTCATATATAACGTGGTTGGTTGTAATGTTTATGCGCCGTATTAAAAGATTATCGTCTACAATGCTCTGGAATAGCCCCAGAACAGCTTTTGTAATTATCGCAACAGAAGATGTGTAATCAAAATTAACCGTACCGTGAGCGTGTTTAGGCACTTTACGACCATAGTTGTCAATGGTTATTTCTCCAGTGTAATTTTTGCATATTTCGGGGTTGGTTAGATTCTCAATATCATAGCCAATGTGTAACACAACCTGATCGGTAACAAGGCCTTTGCCGACCAAATCAAGCACGTGCGCATCTATCATCTCGTGAACTATGAGCTTTGCTTTTTTATACGTGTAGGGGCATTGTAGCACCTGGCCCACGCTTAAGCTGTTACTGCTTGGTTTGTAGGATTTTACGTCGGCTATTGTGCAAGGCTCCCAACCCCAAGCGTGATCAATCAACAGTTCGGCATTTACACCAAAAAGTTTATACAGTAACGTCTCGTTGTTAACCGAGCAACGCGCAACGTCACCCATGGTATAAAGTCCACAAGATTCTAATCTTTTAGAAATTCCCGAGCCTACCCGCCAAAAGTCGGTAAGGGGACGGTGCGACCACAACTTTTCACGGTAACTCATTTCGTCAAGCTCGGCAATGCGAACACCGTCTTTATCGGCAGGAATGTGCTTCGCCACAATATCCATAGCAACTTTGCAAAGGTACATATTTGGCGCAATGCCTGCCGTAGCGGTAATGCCGGTTGATTTTAGCACGTCATATATTATGGTTTTGGCAAACCGATGCGCCGTCATTTTGTTGGCCTTAAGGTAATGCGTAGCGTCAATAAAAACCTCATCAATCGAGTAGACGTGTATATCCTCGGGCGCCAAATATTTAAGATAAATCTCATATATGCGTGTGCTGTACTGCATATACAAAGCCATTCTTGGCGGCGCGGTTATATAGTCAATCGCAAGCGAGGGATTGTCTTTTAACTCGTTGTCATCGTAAGAAGAACCCTCTAATTTTCTTTTAGGCGCCTTGTAACGCCTTGCCTCGTTAGCCATATTGATTTGCTGTATCGCTTCAAAAAGCCTTGCACGACCCGAAATACCATAGTTTTTAAGGGAAGGGGAAACCGCCAGGCAAATGGTCTTTTCGGTGCGGCCTGGGTCGGCAACAAGCAGGTTGGTGGTAAGCGGATCAAGCCCACGCTCAACACACTCAACCGAGGCATAAAATGATTTTAAATCTATAGCAATAAACTTACGCTCGATATCCACCCTAACACCACCCAAAAGAACATTTGTTCTTATTGTAGCACAAAAAAATTAAAATGCAAATGGTTTTATAAAAAATGTTTATGGAATTATCTGGTGCAGGGATTTAGACCTTATTTAATGTATTATTGAAAAAAGTTCTTGTATATGATGTAAGATGAAATAATTGCATTTACTGGACACGCGCCGTTACCTCACATGATATCTACATAAAATCAATGCAAGAAAAACACCAATCTAAAAAACAATTAGCCAAGTGAACGGAAAAGCTTCTGGAATAAAAATCGCAGTATCATCATTATAAACAATAAAGAAAATCCTTAGCAAACTTTTGATTACTAAGGATTTTTGGTCGAGGTGACAGGGCTCGAACCTGCGGCATCTAGTTCCCAAATAGTTAATAGAATATTTTTTGTGGCATTTCAGGCACTTTGTAGCCCTTTCGTCTGGAAATCACTTGCTCTTTGAGCCTCTTGTCTCCACTGTTTCCATGTGTTCCGAAAATGACTGTGGGATGAGATGTGGTCGTAAAAATACTCCCCGAACAAGACATTTTGCTCGGGGAGTTTGCTGTTGGTGGTATGTTAACTCCGATCCGCCCAAAAGTCAAGTCTTTTCTACCGTCAAAATTTGAGCCGCAGTAGACAAAGAATAAAGCAATCCCGACAGCAACGAACTGTCGGGATTTTACCTTATACCGGTATAAGTCTGCCTATAACAATATATCTCGCATTATCAAATTCATAAGAACAGGTTGAAAGCGTTACGATAG
>JAZSBS010000148.1:0-3150 GCA_045602525.1 Acutalibacteraceae bacterium | reverse complement strand
AATATTTAAATTTTTTGTTATACTCATAGGGTAGCCTGTATATTTGGTCGTGCGAATGGGCGGGTCCTATACGGCGGAGGGCTGTGAACCATGTCAGGCGGGGAACCGAGCAGCATTAAGCAGTTTTTTCCGTGCGAATAGTCAATCGGTTCATTCGTACGACCAAGGATACAGGTAAAATTTTATTTTGGGGTGAATTAAATGGCATATCAGGCTTTATACCGCAAATACCGTCCTGTGACCTTCAGTGATGTTGTAGGTCAGGACCACATTACCAAAACACTAAAAAACGAGCTTGACTGCGGTAAAATTGTGCACGCATATCTTTTTACGGGTACTCGCGGTACGGGTAAAACCACATGCGCAAAAATACTTGCCAAGGCAGTAAACTGTTTAAACCCCATAAGCGGTGACCCTTGCGGTGAATGTGAAATTTGTCGTATGGTAGCTTCTGACGAAGCCACCGACATTGTTGAAATGGATGCGGCATCCAACAATGGCGTTGATGACATCCGTGAGCTGCGTGAACAGGTTAACTTCTCCCCAGCCGCGTGCAAGTACCGCGTATATATCATAGACGAGGTTCATATGCTTAGTGGCGCCGCATTTAATGCACTGCTTAAAACACTGGAAGAACCACCCGAGCATGTGGTGTTTATACTTGCTACCACCGAGGTGCATAAATTACCCGCAACAATTCTTTCGCGCTGTCAGCGTTTTGATTTTCGCCGCATAGACAGCAGTGAGATTGTAGGTCGTTTAAAATATGTTGCTGCAAACGAGGGACTCAACCTTTCTGACGATGCTGCTTTACTTATAGCCTCTGCCGCTGACGGCGGTATGCGTGACGCGCTGTCAATACTCGACCTTTGCGCTTCACACAGCAGTGACATTACCGAGGATACCGTTGCAAACGTTTGCTCTATGGCAGGCAATGATTACCTTATAAAAATGGCAGACCTTATCAAAAACGGCTCTACCGAGCAGGCACTTATGCTGATTGATGAACTGCACAACTCATCGGTAGATATGCTTCGCTTGCTTTCGGAGCTGACACAGCATTTCCGCGACCTTATGATAGTTAAGGTTGTAAAGGGCGAATCTCGACCTCTTGTTTGCTCGAGCAGTAAAATGCGCGCGCTGGAAACCCAGGCGCAATGCTTTGACATAAAGGAAATTATGGCAATTCTAAGCGTTTTGCAATCCTGTGCCACAACTATGCAAAACGGCAACCGCCGTTGCGAGATGGAAATGGCAATCATCCGCCTTTGCAATCCGGAAATCAGACAGGATCTTGCTTCGCTTGAGCGCCGCATTGCCGCGCTTGAGAGCAACCCACCTGCTGTTGTTACAAAAAGCGAACCTGTAAAACCCGTTCAGGAAGTCCCCGAAGAAGATAACGAGGAAACACCTTTACAAAGTGATAACGAAATCCCCGCTCCACAAGAGTCGGAAAACGATATTACGTCTCCTGTCGCTACAGCACAAACGCCCACAAACGACAGCATAACCCCTGTTGCACAGTGGAACGAGATAATCGCAGTGCTTAGAGGCACCTGTCCGATAATTGCAGGTGTATTACAGGGTTCAAATGCGTATATCGAGGGTGACCGACTGCTTATTGATGCCCCTAATTCACAGTTCCGCACCCTTGTCAACGGCAATAACTCGGTATACCGCGACTCTATACGCAAAGCAGCTCAGTCTGTACTTGGTAGGGTTTATAAATTAGGTCCTTATCACGCAAAGCCTGCCGAAACGCAGGACGTTGACCCACTTCAAGACTTTGCTCAAAAACTTAAACAACTGGAAAGCAATTAATTTTTAGGAGAATAACTATGAAAGTACGTATTCCAAATTCCGGCGGTCCCGGTAATATGAATCAGATGCTCAAACAAGCGCAAAAAATGCAGGAGGATATGGCAACACTTCAAACCGACCTTGAAGCGCGTGAATACACCGCTACTTCGGGCGGCGGTGCTGTAAATGTTACCGTTGACGGCAAGCATTTGATAAAATCAATAAAAATTAATCCCGATATCATTGACCCAGATGATGCCGAAATGATCGAAGACCTTGTAACTGTTGCTGTTAATGAGGCAATCAATAACGCAATCAAAACAGCAGAGGAAGAAATGGGCGCTATCACAGGCGGACTGGGACTCCCCGGTATGTTTTAATTATGAATTATAATATTGTACCACTGACTGAGCTTATCAATCAGTTTTCACGTCTGCCCGGCATAGGCAAAAAAACAGCTCAACGCCTGGCTTACAGCATTTTAGAGCAACCGCCCGAGCGGGCAAAGCAATTTGCCGAGGCTCTTATTAATGCGCGCGAAAAGATACATTTTTGTGCCACCTGTCAATCACTTACCGATTTAGATATTTGTCAGATTTGCTCTGACGAGCGACGCGATAAAAGCGTTATCTGTGTAGTAGAAGACCCTCGCGATGTTATGGCATTTGAGCGCACTCGCGAGTACAGAGGCGTCTACCACGTACTTCACGGTGTTATATCACCGCTTGACAACATTGGCCCTGATAAGCTACGCATAAAAGAACTTATGTCGCGCCTTAGTGACGGAACGGTAAAAGAAATTATTATGGCTACCAACCCCACCGTCGAGGGTGAGGCAACCGCAAGCTATATCTCTCGCCTTGTAAAACCGATGGGTGTAAGGGTGACGCGCCTTGCTTACGGCATACCCGTAGGCGGCGACCTTGAATACGCCGACGAATACACCTTGGCACGTGCGCTCGAAGGCAGAAATGAAATATAGGAGTTTGTTATGGAACAAAGCAAAATTGACCGCATAAACGAGCTTGCCCGCAAACAAAAGGCTGAAGGACTTACCGAAGAAGAAAAGACCGAGCAAGCCGAACTTCGCCGCGAGTATATTGAAGGCTACAAAAAAAGTCTGATGGCTCAGCTTGATAATATGTATATTGTAGAGCCTGATGGCTCAAAGAAAAAGGTTGTACCCAAACAATGAAAATCTTAATTGCGGATTGCTCTACCCTTGCACAAAATAACGATTTGCAACTCACCGTATTTGAAAAGTACGGTGATGTTGTTTATAATCCTAATATATCGCACGATGAACTGCTCGATACCGTACACGAGTATGATATGATTTTGTGCAATAAG
>JAZSBS010000147.1:0-10637 GCA_045602525.1 Acutalibacteraceae bacterium | reverse complement strand
AATAAATGCAGATGAAAAATCAATACTGTCAGCAGAAACTATGGGTGCTGCCGCATCATAAAAATTCAAGTTGCCCATTCCTGTAAATGCTTCAATGTGTGCGGCCAACGCACCATCGGTTAATGGACCTGTTGCAACAACACAAACTGTATCAATTGGAATTTTATCAACAACACAGTTTATAACATTTATGTTATCACAACTCTTGATTTTATTGGTAATATAATCAGAAAAAATGTTGCGGTCAACAGCTAACGCCCCGCCTGCAGGCACCTGAGCTCTATCAGCTGCAGCAAGACACAACGAGTGAAGATATCGCATTTCTTGTTTTAAAAGACCTGCGGCCGAATCAACACGATTAGCTTTTAAGGAATTCGAACAAACCAACTCTGCAAAATTATCGGTTTTATGTGCAGGAGATTTTTTATGTGGCTTCATTTCTATTAAATCAACCAAAACACCCAGACGTGATGCAGCGTAAGCCGCTTCGCACCCCGCAAGTCCTGCACCGATTACGGTAATTTTTTTCATATTATTTTTCCTTTTTTGTGGCTTTTACTCGTGTAGGACATTCAGAATTCATACAATATTTACGGTTTCTGATTCCTAAAATTATATAGCCGCCGCACTCAGTACATATATCACCTGTTGGTACACCTGGAGCGGCAAAGTCACATTTAGGATAATTTGAACAACCGTAAAACTTTTTGCCTTTTTTGGAAATCTTTTTAAGTAACTTGCCACCACACTTTGGACATGGTTGTTTTACTTCGTTTTCGGGCATGGGTTTTGTATTTTTACATTCAGGGTAACCAGGACACGCCAGAAATTTTCCAAATCGACCATTTTTTTCAACCATTTTCCTACCGCATTTTTCACATACGATATCCGTTTCAACAGCCGGCACCTTAACACGTTTTCCGTCAAGCGATTGCTCTGCTTTTTTTAGATGAGAATCAAAGTCATCATAAAAATCAGAAATTATATTTACCCAATCAAGTTCACCGGCGCCTATTTTATCAAGTTTTTTCTCAAGACCGGCAGTAAACTTGGTTTCAAATATACGAGCAAAATACTCATTCATCAAATCACAAACAGCAATGCCTAACTGCGTTGGTTTAAAGGTTTTCTTTTCTTTTTCAACATAACTTCTATTAGAAATAACAGCAATAATTGATGCAAATGTTGAAGGGCGGCCAATACCATTTTCTTCTAATGTTTTTGTTAGGGTGGGTTCGGTATAGCGTGCAGGCGGTTGTGTAAAGTGCTGATTAGGTGTCAGCGATTTTAACTTAAGCACATCACCAACATTCATTTCAGGCAATTCCACGCCATCTGTTGCGTTATCATCTCTACCTTCTTCATAAAGCTCGGTATAGCCTTTAAAATCAACCGAATATCCGTTAGCTTTAAAAAGATAATTATTAGAAGTTATATCTACAGCGACTGTTTTTTGTACACATGCCGCCATAAGTGAAGCAATAAATCGCTCCCAAATCAATTTGTAAAGATTATATTGTTCAGGGGTAAGGGCCGATTTTATCTGGTCAGGTGTAAGAAATACATCGGTAGGTCTTATTGCCTCGTGTGCATCCTGTGCACCGCTTTTTGACTTAAAATAACGCGGTTTTGACGGTAAATATTTTTTGCCGTATTTAAAATCTATATATTTAGTAGCAGTAACACGTGCCTCTTCTGAAATTCTGAGAGAATCTGTACGCATATAAGTAATAAGACCAGTAGCACCGTGACCGGGAATGTCAATACCCTCATAAAGCTGTTGCGCGATACGCATTGTGCGCTGACCGTT
Organism: Acutalibacteraceae bacterium; assembly: GCA_045602525.1. Classification (GTDB taxonomy): domain Bacteria; phylum Bacillota; class Clostridia; order Oscillospirales; family Acutalibacteraceae; genus UBA737. The sequence continues at coordinate 8,827 of JAZSBS010000147.1, read as the reverse complement.
ATAATTTAATTTTCTTGAAGCCTCTTGTTGCAAGGTAGATGTAATAAACGGGGGCGCGGGTTGTTTATTTCGAGTGCCTTTTTTAATATTGCTAACTGTATAAACTGCGTTATCGAGTTCGCGTACAATTGAATTTGCAGCATCAGAATTTGAAATTGTTTCAATTTTTTTGCCGTCTACAGTACCATAGAGTTTTGCCTCGAAACCCTTTCTTTCTGCCTTAAGCTTTGCATCAATTGTCCAATATTCATCACTTACAAATGCTTCTATTTCACGCTCACGTTCAACGATAAGACGCAAAACCGCTGTTTGAACACGACCTGCAGAAAGTCCGCTCTTTACCTTTCTCCAAAGAAAAGGGCTTAGTTTATAACCGACAATTCTGTCAAGAACGCGTCGCGCTTGCTGCGCATCAACAAGATCGAGATTAATTTTGTGCGGATTGCTTATACCCGCTTTTACGCCCGTCTCAGTGATTTCGTTAAAAGCGATACGATTTTCCTCATTTAAATTAAGACCCAAAATATGTGCAAGATGCCACGAAATTGCCTCTCCCTCGCGGTCAGGGTCGGTAGCAAGTAAAACCTGCTCACTATTTGCGGCAGCTTCTTTTAATTGCTTTATGACATCCTTCTTGTCCGCCATATTAATATATTGCGGTTTAAAATTATTTTCAATGTCAACACCTAACTTCGACTTAGGTAAATCACGAACGTGTCCTACCGAGGCCATAACGTTATAACCAGAGCCAAGATATTTTTTAACGCTCTTAATTTTACTTGGTGACTCAACAATAACAAGCTTTGCCATCCTTATACTCCTTTAATTATCAATCAACTCATAAACGCCACCGGGCAACGCCCTTATCAAACTTTCAATTTCAAGTTCGGTAAGTACGGCGATTAGTTGGTCGTCGTTTAATCCAATACTTAATAAATCATCTGCGGTAAATTTTTGATTATTCAAATTATTATACACTATTTTTGCTTCATTTGAAAGACCTAACTGTAAATTTTTTTTAGATATTTTATCTTTTTTAGAATTCTTTTCAAGCGCAAATGCCTTTTCAATATCAATTTGCTCAGGAAATTGATATATATACTGATTTAATACATCGGTTGCGTTTAAAAGTGGAATAGCACCATCACGCAACAGTTCATTAGAACCTTTATAGTTATCAAAGGTTGGATTACCCGGTATTACAAAAACATCTTTTCCCTGTTCATTTGCAAGTCGCGCTGTAATCAACGAACCGCTTTTTAGCGGCGCCTCAATAACCACAGTACCTAAAGAAAGGGCAGAAATTAAGCGGTTTCTTACAGGAAAGCTGTATTTTGTTGCTGGCGCATATGGTGGATGCTCACTTATTAGACATCCATTCTTGCTGATTTCGTTGCGCAAGCTACGATTTTCAGGTAGATAGTCATAGCAAATTCCACATCCCAATATCGCAATTGTTTTGCCTCCTGCTGCCAAAGCGCCCTTATGAGCGCAAGTGTCTGCTCCAATTGCCGCACCGCTTACAATTATCATTCCTGCACGTGAAAGACGTTTTGAAAGCGAAAAAGAAGCCTTTTTACCAAAATCGGAAATCTTGCGCGGACCAACAACAGAAATAAGCGGTAAATTATCAAATGTACCAAACTCACCTTTTATATATAATACAAGCGGACAGTCGGCAATATTACGCAATCTTTCTGGATAATTTGTATCACAAATAGTAATTATATCAATTTTATTTTCAATACAATCATCAATAATTTTATATATTGTTTCTACATCAAAACCGAATATCTTATCACTATCTTTTTTGTTTATGATTCCATTTAAAGAATTTTTATTTAAAAGTCTGTCAAGCAAAAAACCGCTTTTTAATAAATTATAAATTTTAACAGCTTTTATGCTTCCCGCACCAAAACACTGCTGTAATGTTATTAGATTAACAAGCGTAGCGTTATCTTTTGAAAGCAACATCTTAAACTTCCTTTACCATTTCCCACATAGCTATTGCGGCGGCGGCTGCAGCATTAAGCGATTCAGCTTTACCCTGCATTTTTATCGTAATTTGTTTTGTTGCGGCATTTTTAGCTTGATCAGAAAGACCATTTGCCTCATTTCCAATAAGCAAAACATCTCCGTTTGTAAAATCCATTTCAGTTATTGAAGTAGCATTTTTATCAACAACACAGGCAAAAGAGCGTAATTTGTTATCACAGATAAATTTGACAATATCATCAGTAATATATAGCGGAACACGAAGCAATGTCCCCATTGAACTGCGCAATGATTTTGGCGAATATGGATCACAACTGTCATGCGACATAATAATTCCGCTAACGCCAAGTGCTTCTGCAGTACGTGCTATGGCTCCAAGGTTTGATGGGTCGGCAAGATTTTCAAGGGCGATATATCTACCATCAGTTGATATTTTTTTATTCAAATCAGGAATTTGAGCTACCACAATAATACCTTGTGGTGTATTTGTGTCACTGATTTTTTTAAACAAATCTTCCGTTAAGAGATAACAATTTTTACTTACTTTTGCAAACTGATATATAATTTCATTATGCTTTTCAAGAGCCGCTTTTGTCACAATCAGTTTATCAAATCTGATATTATTTTCAAATGCATCGCTACAAATTCTAAGACCTTCAAGCACAAAAAAACTATTGCTTTTTCTGTGTTTTGACGATGTTTGTAAGAGACTAACAAACTTGATAAGCGGATTGTCCTTTGATGAAATTTCAATAAAATCAGTCATATTTTTCTCCTAAACTAAAGCAAAATTCGCCCGAGAAACATCGTATCTCGGGCGAGGTAAAATTATTTATCTAATGCTTTTTGAGCAGTTTTTACAAGATTTGCAAAGCCTGCCTCATCATTAACTGCGATATCAGCAAGCATTTTACGGTTAATCTGAACACCAGCCTTGTTAAGACCGTTCATAAATGTTGAATAGTTCATTCCGTTTAATTTTGCAGCAGCAGAAATACGGGTAATCCAAAGACGACGGAAATCACGCTTTTTAAGTCTACGACCAATATAAGCATAGTTACCGGATTTCATAACTGCCTCTTTAGCAGTTTTAAAGAGTTTAGATTTAGCGCCAAAATAACCTTTGGCAAGTTTTAAAGTCTTTTTTCTTCTTTTGCGTGTTGCTAACGCACCTTTTACACGTGCCATTTCAAGTTTCCTCCAATTTCAATACTTAATTACTTATAAGGAATAAGTTTCTTTACTGTTGCAACATTTGTTACATCAGCGCATACGACCTTACGCAGATTTCTCTTACGCTTTGTAGTCTTTTTGTTAAGGATGTGAGACTTGAAAGCATGAGCGCGTTTTACCTTGCCGTTTTTTGTGAGCTTAAAGCGCTTTTTTGCGCCGCTATGGGTTTTGATTTTAGGCATAATTTTATCCTCCTGTAAATTTTTACTTACCAGATTTTGGAGCTAAGAACATAAGCATATTTCTGCCTTCCATCTTAGCTGCTTTTTCAACTGTGCAATATTCTTCGCAATATTTAGCAAATTTATCCATCAACTCAATACCAATTTCAGGATGACCTAACTCACGACCTCTGAATCTTATAGCAACCTTAACCTTGTTGCCATCCTTTAAAAATCGTATAGCGTGGTTACCCTTTGTTTCAAAGTCATGGGTATCAATGCCAAGACCAATGATTCGAATTTCTTTGATTTCGATAACCTTTTGGTTCTTCTTAGCCTCTTTTTCGCGTTTCATTTGCTCAAAACGATACTTACCGTAATCCATTATTTTGCAAACAGGTGGATCAGCGTTTGGTGACATACACGCAAGGTCAAGGTCTTTGGCGTATGCAGCATCAATTGCCTTGGCAATCGGCATAATTCCAAGCTGTGAACCGTCAGAATCGATAACGCGAACTTCCTTAAATTTAATGTCTGTGTTGATAGCTAATTCTTTAATAGCGATTGTAAAGCACCTCCGTAAATAATAACAAAGACGTGAGCATAATATACCCACGTCATATAAAACAAAATTTAAAAATCTTATCTTATTAACCTTACGATAACACACGTTAAGGTGAGAAACACAGGTATGCTCTTCTTCATTGTCTTACATATTATACCACTTAATCTTTATTTGTCAAGTATTTTTTTATTCGATTATTAATTCTTTAATAGAACGCAGTTGATAATTTACGTGCTTAAGCAGTTCGGGTTTGCGTAACGCTACCGCCGCGCCACGTACGACACTGTGTGTTGGATCTTCAAGGGTATGAACAACTGTGCCAGAATATTGGGAAATCAATTCAGCCATACCGCGTATCAAAGAACCTCCGCCCGCAAGATATAAACCATCTCTGTTTATATCAGCTACAAGATCGGGATCGGTCTTAGAAAGCACTAAACGGATACAATTGCAAATTGAATCTGCGGTTTCTTTAATTGCTTCGTAAACTTCTGTAGAGGTTATTTCGAAGCTTTCAGGCAGACCTGTAAATACATTTCTTCCCTTTGCTATCATCGCAATCTCAACAGGACGCGGCACGACAGTGCCTATTTGCTTTTTTATTGATTCCGCCATCAGATTACCGATCTCTATATTGTATTCCTTACGTACATAACGCATTATCTGTGTATCAAAATCAAACGATGCTGTCTTAAAGGATTCACACGCCGCAATACCACCCATAGAAATAACAGCAATATCAGTGGTTCCAGCGCCAATATCTACAACCATATAGCCGTGGGGTTTTGAAAAATCAAGTCCGAGTCCAAAAGCTATAGCCAACGGACTTTCTATTACAGAAACATTCCTACCGCCTGCAGCCTCTACAACATTCGAAAGTGAGTGATGCTGAAGCTCGGTAAGACCAACAGGTAATGTAGCCATAATCTTTGGACGAACAATCTTATTCCCAAAAGCTGTTGACATATATTCTTTAAGCATTGCCTCGGCTATATCATACTCGGCAATAATGCCGTGTTTAATTGGAAAAACACATTCAAAGGAATCGGGTGTACGCCCGAGAGTTTGCTTTGCTTTTTCACCGTAATAAAATGGCTCATAGCTTTCGCTGTCAACAGTTACAATGCTTGGTAATTCAAGCACAACCTTAGAACTTGAAAAAATAACCGTTTTTGATGAACCAATATCAATACCGATTTCCATTGCCATAAAATCACCGCCTTAAATCTTTTATATTTTTGTCCTCAGTTGCACAAAGCGCAGTTGCACAATAAATATTATTGGCACCCGCAAAAAGCAACACCTTCGCGCACTCGTCAAGCGTTGCGCCTGTGGTTTTAATATCATCAATCAACAAAACATTCATATTATCAGCGCGATAATTTACGCAATATTTTCCCTCAACGTTATGCAAACGTTCGATTGTTGTTGATTTATGCTGTTTTTTACCTTTCTTAACGCAAGATAATAGTTTATCTGTAAAAGGTATTTCAAGTTTTTTTGAAACCGCTTTGGCAATATAACCACTATGGTCATATCCAAGTTTTTTAAATGTGGGAACAGAGCATATAATGTCGAATTTTATATCAGAATAACATTTGCCAATAGCACAGCAAATTTCATCTGCAAAAAACTCGGCATAGTGTTGCTTTTTACCAAATTTGTACGAATAATATGCATTCCTTGCAAGTCCAGTATTCCTAAAAGCGCACACAAGCGAATTAAATCTGTAGATATTATATTTACATACGCAATCATTTTTTTCAAGTCCGCAAGCAAGACAAACATCGTTATGGTTAGTTCTTTCTACATTGTTATTACAATTATTACAAATATAATTGTTTTCGTCAAGTATCTCTCCACAACAAACACATTTATAGGGATAAAACGAAGAAATTATTTCTTTTATAATATGTTTAACTACGTTCATTTTCAACTAAAAATTCCTTAAGCAATGTATAACGTAGGCTCTTTCGATCGTTTTCCGCCATCTTTTCATACACTGATTCCTTACCGATAATAACAATCAATTTTTTTGCCCTTGTAACAGCAGTATACAAAAGATTTCGATAAAGTAACTGCACAGGTGTATCAAGTAAAGGAAGAATAACGCACTCAAACTCACTTCCCTGACTTTTATGCACAGTAACGGCATACGCTAATTCTAATTCCCCAATATTTTCGGTAAAATACGTTGCTGTCCTGTCATCAAACCTAACCTTAATTATACCGCTCTTAATATCAATCAGGGTAATATAACCAACATCACCGTTAAAAACACCGTAGCCTATATCACCATTATCACGCTGCCATTGCAAATCATAATTATTTTTAATTTGCATAACCTTATCGCCCATTCTGAAATATATGCCTTTATATGCCAGCTGTGGTTCGCCGTCTTTTTTAGGATTAAGAGCTGCTTGCAACAAATTGTTGAGATTTACGGTGCCGGTTTGCGCCTTACGTGACGGACAAAGTATTTGAATATCGGTAAGAGCGTTTAAACCATATGCATCAGGTAGTCTTGTTTCACAAAGTTCTAACACGGTACTACATACATCAACCGCATTATCCCGATGCAAAAAAAAGAAATCCTTGGATTTATTTGATAGATTAGAAGGCTCGCCGTTAATAATTGCGTGCGCATTGGTTATAATTGCACTTTTCATGGCCTGCCTGAACACTTTTTTAAGTGTTACCGATGAATAGACGCCCGAACATAAAATATCATTCAATACATTACCGGCCGAAACACTTGGTAACTGGTCTGTATCACCAACCAAAATTATTCTTGTAGAAATTTTAAGTGCATGTAAAAGACTTTCAAATAGCAAAGAATCTAACATTGAAGCTTCGTCAACAATTATTACATCGCATTCAAGCGGATTTTTTTCATTTCGTGCAAAGCTTTGTCGATTTTCACTTGTCCACTCCACCTCTAACAAGCGGTGTATGGTTTTAGCCTCCCTGCCAGTAAGTTCGGTCATTCGCTTTGCAGCTCTTCCGGTGGGTGCTGCAAGCTGTATTGTAGCATTGCGCTGTTCAAACAAATCAATAATTGCATTAAGTGTTGTTGTTTTGCCCGTACCCGGACCGCCGGTTAGAACGAAAACGCTGTTACCAAAGGCTTTTCTGATAGACTCACGTTGCAGATGTTCAAATTTAATACCAATTTTATTCTCAACATAATCTATCTCAAGCTCATCTATAACGTTCGTCGAATTAATATAATTTTTTGCAGCAAAAAGCCGAGCTGCTATATATTCTTCTGCGTTAAAATACTCAGGTAGCATAAGAAAATCATCGTCTAACACGGTTTTGCTTCTTAGTCGAAAGTTTTCAATCATTTTATCGCATATAAAATTAATACGAGTTTCATCACTTTCGAGCAAAGATGCTGCTACCGGTACCAACTTTTTCCTTGGCAAGCAGGTATGTCCGTTAAGCAGATTTTTCCGCAACACATATTCTACACCCGCCGCAAGTCGCATTTCATTATCGGCAGATATACCTAAATCAAATGCTATTGCTTCAACCTTTTCAAAGGATAAATCAATTTCATCAGCACACAAAATGTACGGATTTTGCTTGATTTTATCCAACGCGTTTGTGCCAAGTCGTTGATAAATATTAATACATCTTTCCATAGAGATCTGATAAGGATTAAGCATTAGCATTAAATCTCGTATGCCAAACTGTTTTTTATATTCTTCGGATATATTTTTTGCCTTTTCCAAGGAAATTCCTTTAAGTACAGCTAGATCCTCGGGTGTGTTTTGTATTACATCAAGGGAATCAGATCCGAATTTTTCAACAATTCGCTCAGCCGTAGCAGGACCTACACCCTTAATAATACCCGACGAAAGATAACGCAAAATTGACGCAACAGTTTTGGGTGCTACTGTTTCGTAATAGTCTGCCAAAAATTGCTCTCCATATAAAGCGTGAACAGTATAGCAACCTGTAAATTTAACATTATCACCAATAGCTATAAAAGGTAAAGTACCTACAACGGTTATATGCTCCTTGCCCACTTTAACCATGCAAACAGTGTAACCGTTTTGTTGATTTTTATATGTAATTTTTTCAATTATTCCACTTATCTCTTTTTTGTCGCCTGTGTTAGCGATTTTCATTCAATTAACTCCCCTGTAGCTGCTGACATTCAGAAAGCGATGATACGGTACATAACATAATATTTTTTCCATCTGCAAAATTTTTACAGTCAAAAAATTCTTTTGTTTCGATATCATCGGTAATTGCAATTATACCCAAAGAAAATTCCTCACCATGCCATTTAATTTTTTGCCAGATATAATTCAGTTGCTTTACGGCATAACTTTTTTTCAAAACAATCAATGAATAATTTTGCACTCGGATGTTTGGAAAATAAAAAATCATTCTTAATATGTAAATTAATTCGCAAATACCCGAAACAGCAAAAACAATCAAAAAAATAAATAAAAACGTTTTAATCACAGATACCACCTCATTACATAATATGCAAAAAGGCGGTATCTGATAAAAATAGTATTAATACAGGGTAACAGATGTGCTGTAGGTGCCTATTTGCCAAATATTATCGTAGACATCCGATTTTATAACAGCCTCAACGGTATAATCACCAGCAGTTTTATCTGTTAAATCAATAACAGCAAACAAATCACTTGCATTAATATTTCTAATAATATTTTTAGGACCACACAGCTTTACCTTTATACTTTTTCCGGTTTTTGCTTTAAGATCACTATCCAATCCTAAACATCTGATATTTTTAATTTCTAAGGTTGTTTCTGCAAACCCTGAAACATTAATATTAACTATAAAAACTTCGCAAGCATTATAAAAAAAAAAACGGACTGTCAAGCAAAAT
>JAZSBS010000146.1:0-7155 GCA_045602525.1 Acutalibacteraceae bacterium | reverse complement strand
CTTCCTAAGCCCGCTTGGCCTCCGACTTTAAGATACCACCGCACAAAGAATGCGACTATATTGCCGATGATATTCATAGGCAGGCTATGTGTCGTCTTGTGTGTGATGATTTCGACAAGGCTGAACTTTGTCTTATAGAATTTGAGCGTGACGGTAAGAGTTATACTATTGATACTATTATAAACTTACTAAAGCTTTACCCCGAAGATAAGTTTTTTGTTGTAATAGGCGGTGATATGTTATCTACACTTGATACGTGGTATAACTGGCAAGAATTAATAAAACTTACCAATTTTATTGCATTTAAACGTATCGGACTTGCAAATTTTGATGCATCGTATGAACGACTTACAGGGTTAGGTGCAAATATTATGGTAGTTGACAGTAATATCACCAATATTTCATCAACACAACTACGTCAAAAAATTAATAAAGAATTATTACCACAAAAGGTTTATGATTATATTGTTCAAAAGGGGATATACAATGTCTGAAAAATATGCAGAATATAAACAAATTTTACAAGAACGACTTACCCCAAAACGCTATTATCATTCACTTTGTGTTGCAGATGAAGCGGTTCGGCTTGCTGATAAATATGGCGGCGAGCGTGAAAAAGCGTATCTTGCAGGGTTACTGCATGATATTACAAAAAATGCAGCCGCAGAAGAACACTTGCATATATTCGATGAATTTGGTATAATGCTAAACGATATTGAAAAAGGTGCCGAAAAGTTATGGCACGCAATCTCTGGGGCGGCTTTTATCGAACACGTACTCGGCATTGCTGATAAAGAAATTATTACCGCAGTACGTTATCATACAACGGCACGTGCTGGTATGACTCAACTTGAAAAGCTTTTATATATTGCCGATTTTACGTCACGAGACCGTGATTATGATGATATTGATATAATGCGTCAAAAGGTGGAAATTTCTATGGAAGCCGCACTCAATTATGCACTTTCATATACAATAAATGATTTGGTATCAAGGGGCAAAGCATTGCATCTTGATACTGTAAACGCTTATAATGAAAACGCTTTGAAAGGAAATGTATAATGGAATCACAAGAGATTTTAAAAATTGCTGCCAATGCGCTTAATGGCAAAAAGGCGCGTCAGTTGAAAGTTCTTAAAATTGATGATTTGACAACACTTGCCGATTACTTTGTAATCGCAACAGCGACCTCTTCAACACATGTTCGCGCTCTTGCGGATGAGGTGGAAGAAAAATTAAAGCAACAATCGGTAGAGCCGCATCATATTGAGGGTAAATCTACTGGTTGGATAGTGCTTGACTACACATCCGTAATTGTACATGTTTTTACACCTGGGGAACGCGAATTTTACAATCTTGACAGTATGTGGAGCGACGCCACTGAAATTAATTTAGAAACAATTCTTGATGAAGCAGAGGGTGACTAAAATGAAATATAATTACACCGAAATTGAGAAAAAATGGCAACAAATATGGGATGATAATAAGACCTTTGCTGCTAAAAATGACTATACATTACCTAAATTTTACGGACTTGTTGAATTTCCATATCCATCAGGACAGGGTTTGCACGTAGGTCATCCACGTTCATACACCGCCATTGATATTGTTGCGCGCAAAAAACGTTTACAAGGCTTTAATGTTCTTTATCCTATGGGTTGGGATGCATTTGGTTTGCCTACCGAAAACTTTGCGATCAAGAATCATATTCATCCTGCTGAAGTTACCAAGATGAACGTTGCAAACTTTAAGCGTCAACTAAAATCTCTTGGTTTTTCATTTGACTGGGATAGAGAAGTAAACACCACCGATCCTGAATATTACAAATGGACACAATGGATCTTTTTACAACTTTACAAAAAAGGTCTTGCTTATAAAAAACAAATGGCAGTTAACTGGTGCACCTCTTGTAAGTGCGTTCTTGCTAACGAAGAAGTTGTTAACGGCGTTTGTGAGCGTTGTGGCAGTGAAGTTGTACAGCGTGAAAAAAGCCAGTGGATGCTAAAAATCACCGACTATGCCGAAAAACTCTTAGATGGGCTTGATGATGTTGACTTTATCGAGCGTGTTAAAACACAACAACGCAACTGGATTGGTCGTTCCTATGGTACACTTGTAAACTTTGGTACTACAAATGGTGATTCTTTTGAGGTGTTTACTACACGTGCCGATACGCTTTTTGGTGCTACATACACCGTATTATCACCCGAACATCCAATATTGGAAAAATGGTCAGATAAAATCGAAAATTATGACGAGGTATTGGCTTACAAACAGGAAGCTGCTAAAAAGTCTGACTTCGAGCGTACCGAGCTTGCAAAGGACAAAACTGGTGTAATGTTAAAGGGAATAAAGGCTGTAAATCCTGTTAACAATACAGAAATTCCCATATTTATATCTGACTATGTATTAATTTCTTACGGCACAGGCGCTATTATGGCAGTACCTGCACATGATACTCGTGACTGGGATTTTGCTAAAAAATTTGGTTTGCCGATTATCGAGGTAGTTGCAGGTGGAGATGTTGAAAAAGAGGCTTTCACAGATTGCAATACCGGTGTTATGGTTAATTCTGATTTCTTAAACGGCTTATCTGTTGAAAACGCTAAGGTTAAGATTCAGGAATGGCTTACTGATAAAGGACTTGGTAAACGTAAAACAAACTACAAGCTTCGTGACTGGGTATTTTCTCGTCAGAGGTATTGGGGCGAGCCAATACCTATGGTATATTGCGAGAAGTGTGGTTATGTTCCGCTTTCTGAAAGTGAGTTGCCGCTAACACTGCCTAACGTTGATTCATATGAACCGACTGACAACGGTGAATCGCCACTTGCAAAAATAACCGATTGGGTAAATACGACCTGTCCTTGCTGCGGTGCCCCCGCTAAACGTGAGACCGATACAATGCCACAGTGGGCAGGCTCTTCGTGGTATTTCTTGCGCTACTGCGATCCTGATAATAAGGATGCCTTAGCTTCAAAAGAGGCACTCGAATACTGGGGACCAGTTGACTGGTATAACGGTGGTATGGAGCACACAACACTACACTTGCTTTATAGTCGTTTCTGGCATTTGTTCCTTTATGATATTGGTGTGGTGCCTAACAAGGAACCATACGCAAAGCGTACAAGTCATGGTATGATTTTGGGTGAAAACGGAGAAAAGATGTCCAAGTCACGCGGCAATGTTGTAAACCCCGATGAAATTATTCGCGACTACGGTGCAGATACAATGCGTGTCTACGAAATGTTTATAGGAGACTTTGAAAAGGCGGCTCCTTGGAGTCAATCCTCCATTAAGGGTAGCAAGCGATTCCTTGATAAAGTATTTGCTTTACAGGATGTTTTAGTAGACGGTGACGGTTATCGCGCAGAAATTGAGTCTGAAATTCACAAAACAATTAAAAAGGTTACTGATGACATCGAAGGACTAAAGATGAATACTGCGATTGCGGCACTTATGTCGTTGCTTAATACTATTTCTGCAACCGGAAGTGTTAATAAAGCTGAGTTTAAGACCTTTATAACATTGCTAAACCCATTTGCTCCGCATATGACAGAGGAGCTTTGGGAAATAGCAGGCTTTGACGGTATGCTTAACGCTACCGAGTGGCCCAAATACGATGAGGCTAAATGTGTTGACGCAGCAGTCGAGATTGCGGTTCAGGTAAACGGCAAAATTAGGGCGAGAATTAACGTTTCTGCCGATATTGATGCCACGAGTGCAATTTCTCTTGCAAAGGCAGATAACGCTGTAGCGGCCGAAATTGAAGGCAAGACGATTGTTAAAGAACTTTATGTTCCAAAGCGTCTTGTGAATATCGTAGTTAAATAATTATAATTTTATAGTGACAGTTCGAAACCATCCTGTCAAAAAACAAAACTATGGGCTTAAATTAAAGGTACACCCATAGTATAGGTGTACCTTTTTTGCCCCCTATAGAGAGGGGATTAAAATGAAAAATGAATTTTTACTTATTGGTTCTGTAATATTAATTTATGGAACAGTACTTGTTGCATATCGATTTTTTGGCAAAATTGGTATGTATGTTATGACTGTTATTGCGACAATACTTGCAAACATAGAGGTTTTAATGCTTGTAGACGGCTTCGGTATGGAGCAAACACTGGGTAATGTTATGTTTGCGTCTACCTATCTTGTAACGGATATTTTAAGTGAAAACGAAGGTAAAAAGAGTGCTAATAAAGCCGTATGGCTTGGTGTATTTACGGCAGCAATTATGTTGATTTTTACTCAGTATTGGTTACTTTATACACCGACATCAAATGATTGGGCGCGCGAACATATCACTGCGATTTTTAGCTCAACTCCACGCTTGCTTGCCGCAAGTTTTATAGGGTATATTATTTCACAGCAATTTGATGTATGGCTTTATCATAAATGGTGGGATTTTACAGAAAAGAAAACAGGGGAAAGCAAGAGATTTTTATGGCTTAGGAATAATGGTTCTACACTGATTTCCCAGCTTATAAATACAATAATTTTTACAACCGTTGCTTTTTTTGGTGTATATGATACAAAAACATTTATTTCTATTATGTTATCAAGTTATGTTATTTATATATTCACAAGTCTTCTTGATACGCCAATTGCTTATATTGCAAGATGGATGAAGAATAAGGGTTATGTGCGTTAATAATTATCTTGATTTTTAAATATAAGAATTATATAATATAATTAATAGAGAGCTTTACGTGTTTGTGTATCAAACGCGGAAAGCTCTTTTTAAAAAATTGAGAATATATAAAAGGGAGGAATGATTATGAGTAGAAAATACCGATTATCAACTGCACTTGATATTGATGATCTTTTGATGGAATGCACAGCATATGCGATTCGTTTGGCGAACGAAAAATATAAATTTGACCCACCGATGACTATTTATGAAAAAGATCGTTGGGGACTTGCAGGTACACGAGCGGATGTGATTTATCCGTATTTTAATGATGCAGAATTTTATCGTACACAACCGGTTTACAAGGGCGCTAAAGAATTTGTACGCAAGCTAACGCAAATGACCGACGTTTATATCTGCACTGCTGTGCCGCCCGAATTTATGGGAATAAGAGCGCAACGTATTTTAGAAGAGTTTCCTGAGATACCCAAAGATCATATCTATATGGGTTTTAGAAAAGACAATATTGCTACCGATATCTTATTTGATGATGCTATGCATAATATTTTAAATTCAAAGGCGAAATATCCTATACTTATGCGTAGACCGTGGAATCAGGAAGCCACGGGAATGCTTGCTGTAAACAACTATGACGAATTTTTAAAGCTTGTAGAGGTTATTGCAGACAGTTATTCTGTAAGTGAAAATGCAGTAACTGTTGATCCTAAAATAGTTGTACTTGTAGGGCCATCGGGCAGTGGTAAATCAAAAATTGCTACACAATTTTTGCAGAAAGCTAAGTGCTTTGAAAAACTAACAAGCTATACAACCAAAGATCCTACTGCAATTGAAGAAAACTCGTGGTATAACTATGTACCGCTTGAAACATTCAGAGAAATGTGTGATAACAGACAGATGTTTCAGTCAACTATGTATGCAGGTCACGGCTATGGTTCCAAGCGAGGCGACGTAAAAGAAATTTTATCACGTGGTAAACGAGTGCTTACTACTATGGATATCTGTGGCGCAATGTCGCTTAAAACTTATTTTAAAAACGTAGTAACAATCTATATGAAACGTGATAAAAAAGCGCTTATGGCTAATATTTTACGTAAAAATTCATCAATTGAAGATAAGGTAAATCGTTTAACAGCAATAGAATATGAGCAAAAAAATATGGAAATTTGCGATTATATTGTTAACTTTGAAACATACGAAGATGCTGTACAACAATTAATTGATATACTTAACATTCATTAATGTTTGGTAACGGTAAAAATTAATAATATAAAAAAGACAGGTTGCATAAAAACCTGTCTTTTTTTTGGTGGAGCCGGCGAGAGTCGAACTCGCGTCCAAAAATCCATTCCTATCGGCATCTCCGAGCGCAGATGTTTGTTTGAATTTCCCTTATATAACAGACAAAAATCAAACCGTCATACTTGGTAGTTCCTACTTCATGACAATCGGTGGAACACCCGATTGTTCACGTTCACCGCTAAATGACGCCCTCGCAAAGTCGCGGTTTTCTTTGGTCGGACGGCCGCCTAATTAGGCAGCAAGTGCAACTTTATTGTTGTCAGTTAATTTTAAATTGCGGATTATAAAGCGGTTCCGCACCGCTGCTCGCTTCCAATAGTTCAAAATCCCTGTCGAAACCTTTACGGCCCCATTTTTTGAAGTAATAGGTAAAGGTAATAGTGAAGAGGTAATAAATTTTTATCTGTTCTGCTCTTTTAAAGCACGGTCAATTGTGCGATTTGCGTCACGTTTTGCGGCTGTAGCGCGCTTATCGTGAAGCTGTTTACCACGACATAGTCCCAACTGTACCTTAACCAGTGAACCCTTGAAATATATAGAAAGGGGAATAAGGGTTAGTCCTTGTTGTTTTATGGTTCCAAATAACCGCATAATCTCGCGCTTATGCATAAGTAGTTTACGGTCGCGCTTTGGTTCGCGATTAAAAATATTTCCGTGGTCATAGGGACTTATATGCATTTGTTTTATAATTAATTCACCGTCATCCACAGTGCACCACGCATCTTTAAGATTAACACCGCCTGCGCGTATTGATTTAACCTCGGTTCCTGAAAGAGAGATACCCGCTTCATAGCTTTCAAGTATAAAATATTCGTGGTATGCTTTTTTATTTGTAGCAATTGTTTTTGTGTTTTCCAAAAAGCAAATATCTCCTTTCTAAAATTCAACAAACTAAGTTATAGTGAAAAATCCTCTGCGGTAAATTGCCCCGCAGGATTTTGTTTTTGTGGCGTGCGCTTTAGTGGATCATATTTATAATGGCGACAGGCATCGGCACGTGTTGTAACACCGTGTTTTTTACAGAAAATATCATCGCAATAATCTGACTTTCTACCATAGCTGCACCATAAACAAGATTTTTGCAGATTTTTGTTAAAACCCTTAAGCGCCATATTTATCATCTCCAATTTGACATTATAACATATCATTAATTATTTTTCTACTACTATTTTTTGAATAGATAAAAGTTAATAAAACCA